>JAFYDI010000060.1 GCA_017544835.1 Lachnospiraceae bacterium
CTCCGCAGGTTTTTCTTCCTTAACCTCAGGCGCCTTCTCCTCGGGTTTATCTATAGGCTTATCTGCATCCTCAATGAAGGAATCAGCTCCTGTTTCAGCAGGAATCTCAACAGTAGTCTCGACCGGTGCCTCAACGAATATCACCTCAGGAGTTTCTTCCGGCACATCGATTGCAGCAACCTCTTTGTAATGCTTAAACAAAAGATTATTCGTGCCTATTCCCGCCAGCACGCAAAGGCTTATTATCATAAACCAGAAAGTATTGTTGGTTGAATTGTCAAAGATATGAATAACCAGCAACACGATAAACACTATATTTGCAAAAGAAAGTTCGTCTTCTTTGTTCTTAATAAACGACAAATATGCAAACAGTGCCAAAATTCCTATCACCATAATACATATAAGCGGATAAAAGCCTATACGCTCCGGAGTAATTGCGAATATATTAACGCGGAAAAGGCTCTTAAAGGAAAAAGGCTTATATACAAAATGATTGAATATCACAACTCCCACAAGCGTCAAAGTTGCAATAATATAACACATAACAGGCTTTGAGCCGGTATAAACATCAAGAAAATATGTAACAAGAAATATAATCAAAGCAAGTGTAACAAGAAACAGATTGAAGCCCGCAATTTCATATACAAGTCCAACCGTCGTCTGTGATGCCATCAATGCCGCAAATACAAACAAAGCAGGCACTCTTCCGAAAATGTACTTAACAGACATAAGAATCATAATTGATGCAAGCATGTAAAGTACAATATTCAAAACCGTAGGCACAGTTAACGTGTCTCCGAATATTCTTAACAAAAGCGCCGCAACATAGGAATAAAGCTTATGGAAGAAATTATCAAAAGAAACCTCGTTGCCGAAAAACAGATTCAAAAGATTCTTCCAGTATCCGGGATTGGAAGCATTCTCTGTATAACTCTTAATAGTGCCCCATTCCTTGATGACTTTAATATGGGATATTCTTAAGAACAACCCATACGAAAACAAAAGTGCAAGGAAAAACCAATAAATAACCTTAGTCGCCAACGGTTCTTTGTCGGATTGTCTAACGGGAATCTTGCTTTTTAGTAAAGACACAAGAAAAAACAAACCCACACAAGCAAGTACCAAAGCGGCTCCCAGTAAATAAGGAACCGAAACGCCGTAAAAATATACTCTGCGACCGGCATTTTCTTCTAAGTTTCTCAATAACGAAACAAAGAGTGTATAAAGATATACACTCATTATTACTGTTCCGATAGTGAAATTTACATAACCGAATACACTTTTCTTAAGGCGCATAGGTCTCCCCTTTTTACTATGCTTACTGGTCCGAAAGAACCTTTTCTATATTGTATCGAGGTCTGTGCTTGGACTCAATATAAATCTTGCCGATGTACTGACCGATTAGTCCGATACATAAAAGCTGAACGCCGCCCAAAAACCAGATGGATAAAATCAACGATGTCCAGCCGGGTTCAACAGTACCCGTGAAATAAGATACCAGTGCATAAATAGCTGCACAGATACTGAGTATAACAATTACCGCACCGACACCGGTAATAAGCGAAATAGGCTTAACGCTAAAGGATGATATACCGTTAAAAGCAAGTGCAAGCATCTTCTTAAGAGGATACTTACTCTCTCCTGCCACACGCTCCTTGCGGTCGTAATAAACGCAATCCGTTTCATAGCCGATTAACGGAACGATTCCTCTGATAAACAGATTTGACTCTTTGTACTCGGCAAACTGTTCCATCGCGCGCTTACTCATGAGTCTGAAATCGGCATGATTGTAAACAGTCTTAACTCCCATGCCGTTCATAAGCTTGTAGAAGCCTTCTGCCGTAGTGCGTTTAAAGAAGGTATCTGTGGTACGTTTCTTACGAACACCGTATACGATGTCTTTGCCTTCGTGAAACTTATCTACCATTTCCTCTATAACAGCTACATCGTCCTGCAAATCGGCATCAATGG
This sequence comes from Lachnospiraceae bacterium, assembly GCA_017544835.1. Classification (GTDB taxonomy): domain Bacteria; phylum Bacillota; class Clostridia; order Lachnospirales; family Lachnospiraceae; genus UBA1258. The sequence continues at coordinate 1,972 of JAFYDI010000060.1, forward strand.
ATACGGACATATCACACATATCCTTTGCAACGTTAAGGCCTGCCGTAAGGGCAAATTGATGGCCTACATTGCCTGCAAGCTTAACACCGAATACCTGTGTCGGATACAAAGAATGTTCCTCTTCGATAAGACTCCAGGTTGCGTCCTTAGAGCCGTCGTTAATAAACATTACAAAGCTGTCTTTGGATATTTTATCTTTGACAATAAGGTCGTTAAGTACACCTCTTAATGCCTCTGATGCAATTTTTAAAACTTCTTCTTCATTGTAACAGGGAACCACTATTCCAAGTCTGTCCACGTTTATACCCCTCTTTAACCTATAGCCTGTGCCAAGTCTTCAATAATATCGTCAACATTCTCAATACCGACGGAAAGTCTTACAAGATCGGGTGAAATACCTGCCTCTTTAAGCTGCTCCTCGTTCATCTGTCTGTGAGTATGGCTTGCGGGATGAAGTACGCAGGTACGAGCATCTGCTACGTGTGTAACGATGGCAATCATCTTAAGCTTGTCCATAACAGCTGCGGAAGCTTCTCTTGAGCCCATACCGAAAGTAATTACTCCGGAAGTTCCGTTAGGCATATATTTCTGAGCCAATTCATAATATTTATTGGACTTAAGTCCGGGATAGTTAACCCATGCAACCTTGGGATTGGCTTCAAGCCACTCGGCAACCTTCTGCGCATTGGCACAGTGACGTTCCATTCTGAGTGCAAGGGTTTCAAGTCCGATGTTAATGTAAAAAGCATGCTGAGGAGACTGTATTGCACCAAAGTCTCTCATAAGCTGAGCGGTACACTTGGTAATATAAGCGCCCTTACCAAACTTCTCGGCATACACAATACCATGATAAGTTTCATCGGGAGTGCAAAGTCCGGGGAACTTATCCTTATGAGCCATCCAGTCAAAGTTACCGGAATCAACGATACATCCGCCTACCGTAGCCGCATGGCCGTCCATGTACTTGGTCGTAGCGTGAGTAACGATATCAACGCCGAATTTAAAGGGCTGGCAGTTGATAGGTGTAGGGAATGTATTGTCAACAATAAGCGGAACGCCGTGTGCGTGAGCCGCCTTGGCAAACTTTTCAAAATCAAGAACGGTAAGCGCGGGGTTGGCAACCGATTCACCGAATACGCACTTGGTATTCTCCTTAAATGCTGCGTTAAGCTCTTCCTCTGTGCAATCGGGATCGATTACGGTAGCCTCAATGCCCATCTTAGCCATGGTGTTCTTTAAAAGGTTAAAGGTTCCGCCGTAAATTGCGCTTGACATGATAAAATGATCGCCTGCTTCGCAAAGGTTGAATACCGCATAGAAATTGGCTGCCTGACCCGAAGAAGTAAGCATAGCGGCAACACCGCCCTCAAGCTCGCAAATCTTCTTGGCAACATAGTCATTGGAGGGATTCTGAAGTCTTGTGTAGAAGTAACCTTCAGCTTCCAAGTCAAAAAGCTTACCCATTTCATCGCTTGAAGAATACTTAAATGTTGTACTCTGGATGATAGGCATAATGCGGGGTTCACCATTCTTAGGTTCATATCCGCCTTGCACGCAAATCGTTTCTTTCCTCATGTCCATTCTCCTGTTTGTTTATTTATTCCTGTTCTTCCCAGTTGGTGTATACGTTCTGAACATCATCATCTTCATCAAGAAGGTCGAGAGTTCTCTGTAGGTTCTTAACAGCCGTCTCATCTGTGAGGCTTACGTAATTCTGGGGAATCATGGTAACCTCGGCACTTGCAGCGCTGAGTCCTTCCTTCTCAATAGCTTTCAAAACGTTATCAAACTCATCGGGATCGGTTAAGATTTCGTAACAATCATCTTCCTCGCTGAAATCCTCTGCGCCGCAGTCAAGTACGGTCATCATAAGGGTATCTGCGTCCATAGGGCAGTCTTCCTTGTCGATATAAATCTGACCCTTCTTGTCAAACATGAAAGATACGCAGCCGGGAGTACCGATGCTTCCGCTTCCCTTGGTAAATGCGCTTCTGACATTGGCTGCGGTTCTGTTCTTGTTGTCAGTAAGACAATCTACGATAATAGCGATACCGTTGGGGCCGTAGCCTTCGTATGAGCAGTATTCGTAGTTAACGGAGCTGCCTTCGCCTGCGGCTTTCTTAATACCGCGGTCGATGGTATCGTTGGGAACGTTATTGGCCTTAGCCTTGGCAATAACAGTTGCAAGTTTAAAGTTATTGGCGGGATCGGGACCGCCTTCCTTAACAGCTACGGCAATTTCACGGCCGATAATGGTAAAAATCTTACCCTTGGCTGCATCGTTCTTTTCCTTTTTGTGCTTGATGTTGGCAAATTTTGAGTGTCCTGACATTTATAAATCCTCTACTTTCTCTTTATCATCTGATTTTTTAACTGATACTTTGGAAATCATTCGGTTCTCTACTTTAAGAATCGAGAATTCATATCCTCCGTAATCCGTCTTAAAGTTTTCTTTCTTGTCGGGAAGTCTGTCGAGTCTTGAAATCATGAAACCGTTAAGCGTCTCAAAATTCTCGGTGTCAAACTTAATCCCAAGCGTTTCTTCAACCTCGGAAAGAGGTGTCAAGCCGTCAATAATGTAGGTGTCGTCACCCTTGCCGCGAATATGCATCTCATCCACGTCATATTCGTCCATGATGTTACCTACGATTTCCTCTAAGATATCCTCCATGGAAACAAGGCCCACGGTCTGACCGTATTCATCTACCACGATAGCCATCTGAGTCTTCTTACTCTGCATGGTCTTAAACAAATTGTCAATGTTGGTGGTCTCCAAAACTACCAAGGCCTTTCTGATAAGATTCTTAATCTCGCCTATGGGCTTATCGAAGGACTCATCCTTGGAATGAAGCCTCATGGCATCCTTAAGATAAAGAATACCTATCACATGGTCCAGATTCTCATCGTAAACCGGATATCTTGAATTGCTGTTTCCAAGCATAAAATTGATGGCTTCAAGAAGCCCCATATTCTTATCTATGGCCACAATATTGGAGCGGTTGGTCATAATCTCCCCCGCTTCCTTGTCGTCAAAGTTAAAAATATTGTTAATCATCGTAGCTTCATCGGTCTCTAAAACACCCTGCTCGTGGCTTTCATTGACCATGTCGATGATTTCATTCTCCTGCTTGGGCTCGCTGTCGGCTTTTTTCTTAAAAAGCCTGATTGCAATATCAACGATGACAAGTGCGATAAGTGCAATAAGTAACCATATCGCGACGTCGCCTGAATCCATAAAATTCCTCCGAAATAATCAAAACTCGATAAAAAAACACAAAAATAAATATATCATTTACTATATATTACGTCAAGAAATCACGGTCTCTCCTAAGCCTTTTCAACACAGTCGAGAGCTGCCGGAATTTCGTTCATAATATCCGTCGCCGTAACTGCCATGGAATTACGCTTTGAAGCCGCCAAATCACCGCACAAACCGTGAATAAAAACCGAAAGTGCGATGCCTTCCGACAAATCTTTATTACCTACCCTGTGAAGCATGCCTCCGAGTATACCCGAGAGTACATCTCCGCTTCCCGCAGTAGCCATTCCCTCGTTGCCTGTGGTATTGACATATGCCTTGTCTGCAAAAGAAACCGTCGGGCCACCCTTTCTTACCACGGCAATACCATAAATATTATATATGTATGCGGCTGCTTCGTCATCGTCTAAATCCACAATTTTAAGGGCTTTTTTGAGCCTGCCTAGTTCACCTTTGTGGGGCGTAATTACAGCACTTAAACCTTTGTCTTTCACAGCCGAAACAAGTCTTTCAAACAGTGCGCCGTCAGCAGACAAAATATTTATTGCATCGGCATCGATTATAAGTACCGAACCGTCCTTGATATACTCAATCGCCGTCGCCATTAAGCGCTTCGCCATAAGTCCCGCAGACAATCCGGGCCCTATAACAACGCTGTCCGCCCAGTTAAGCGATTTACATACAGCCTTACGACTCACAAAACACTTGTAAAAAGAAAACATCGCTTCAGGCAAATCTCTCGTAAGCGGTAATCTGTTATTTATGTGCGTGACAATCTTAATCATTCCCGCACCCGACATAAGTGCGCTTTTGGCCGCAAAAAAACATGCTCCGTAAACATTCCTGCTTCCGGCAATCACAAGTGTACGTCCGTATTTAATCTTATCCGCATCGGCTGCTTTCACAGGAAAAGAAGCGCGCGCCAGATTCATATCAAATTCACTTTTTGTCTGTGTTGTTCTCGTCTTTCCTATCCTGCCCGATTTCTTTGGTCTCACCTTCGGTTAGAGGCTCGACACCGTATTTAAGGTCAAATATATTGATTACATCAGCGCCGAATATGTCGTGCATGTATGTATAAAAGTTTTGATTCTTCTTAAGCTTTTGCTGTTTGATTACAACTTTCTTCTTAAGCTCGACACGCATTTCATTGACCCAGGCGCTGATTTCTTCAATGTCTGCGTTATTGTCCTGAATCTGTTCGTAGCATACTTCCATGGTAGCAAGCATAAGCTTATAGTTGACATCGTTAATCTGTTTGGGAATGTCGTAAATATCGTCCCCGAACTCTTCAAGCTTCTGATTGCACTCTTCAATAAGGCGCTTGTTGTCGTTAAGCTTCTTTTCAAGCGCTTTTGAAGGGCTTTCGTTGAGGGCATCCATCTGTTCCACGATTTCAGCCATCAAGCGTTTCTTTAAAGCTTTGATATCTTTGGTGTCGTTATTAAGCTTGCCCTGTTTCTTTAAGAGTTCGTTAAGTTCATCGGAAAGTTTAACTATCTCCGGTGAAGGATCCGTCTGAGTAAAAAGTCTGTGCCAGGTATTGTCAAGGGTAAGTAAGGGTATCTTCTTATCCTTGAGGGCCGGTATGAAAACATCTTCTTTTCTTGACATTAAAGAAGTCCTTTCGCTACTGAGTGTCGGTTTCCTGTTCTTTACGTGTAATATTATACGTTAACTTCATTAATGAATCCGAAAGATGTACATTCTCAACTACAATATCGCTTGGAACGTTTAAATCCACGTGCGCAAAGTTCCAAAAAGCTTTAACCCCGCATTTTACCAGCTTGTCCGCAACCGATACGGCTCCGGTCTTGGGTATGGTAAGTACGGCTATATCTATGTCATTATCCTTAACAAAGGTTTCAAGATTCTCCATAGGCTGTACATACATGTCGCGAATTTTCTTACCGTAGAGCGATTCGTTGCAGTCAAATATTCCCGTAAAATGAAAGCCTCTTCTCTCAAAATTCATATAATTGGCAAGCGCCTGGCCAAGATTGCCCGCGCCTACGATTATAAGATGATGAGTCTTGTTGATACCAAGGATTTTGGCTATCTCGTCATAGAGGAAATTAACCTTATATCCGTAACCTTGCTGACCGAATCCGCCAAAATTGTTAAAATCCTGTCGAATCTGGGACGCTGTTACGTTCATAAGTTGTGAAAGTTCTTGCGAAGATATTCTCTCGACATTTGAGTCTTTTAATTCGCCCAAATATCTTAAATATCTTGGAAGCCTGCTTATTACGGCCTGAGAAATGTTCTTATCGTCCATGTTTATAATGACCTCTGATTGTTTTCTTTTTATCAAAGATAATTATAGACAATTGTTAAATACTTGTCAATGTATAAAGAAACCGACCTCTCACATAGAGAAGTCGGTTTAAATAATCACATATTTGATTTGATTGCTTCAAAGAAATCGTGAGTGTTAACAGTCTTGCAATTGGGATTGTCGCTGATTCTTGACAAATCTGCGGTCATCACACCGCTTTCGATAGTCTTAATTACCGCTTTCTCAAGCTTATCGCCAAACTCTGTGAGTGCTGCGTTACCGTCAAGCTCGCCGCGTTTCTTAAGAGCGCCTGTCCATGCAAAAATTGTGGCAACAGGATTGGACTTGGGCTCCTCGCCTTCAAGGTATCTATAATAGTGCTTCTGAATTGTTCCGTGAGCCGCTTCGTACTCAAATACACCCTTGGGAGAAACAAGAACGCTGGTCATCATGGACAAAGAACCGAAAGCGGAGGAAACCATGTCGCTCATAACGTCGCCGTCGTAGTTCTTGCAGGCCCATATGAAACCGCCTTCTTCTTTCATAACACGGGCAACGGCATCATCGATAAGTGTGTAGAAATATTTGATGCCTGCCTTCTCGAACTTATCCTTGTACTCAGACTCGTAAAGGTCTTCGAAGATGTCCTTGAAAGTGTGATCGTATTTCTTGGAAATTGTATCCTTGGTCGCAAACCACAAATCCTGCTTGGTCTCAAGCGCATAGTTAAAGCATGCGTAAGCAAAGCTTGTGATGGATGCGATGGTGTTGTGAATACCCTGAATGATTCCCGGACCCTTAAATTCATGAATGAGCTCGCGGGTCTCGGTTCCGTCTGCTGCGGTAAATACAAGCTCAGCCTTGCCTGCACCGGGAATCTTTATCTCTGTATTCTTATAAACATCACCGTATGCGTGTCTTGCAAGGGTGATGGGCTTCTTCCAGTTTCTTACGCAAGGGTTAATGCCCTTAACAATAATGGGAGCTCTGAACACGGTTCCGTCTAAGATTGCTCGAATAGTAGCGTTGGGACTCTTCCACATCTCGGAAAGATTGTATTCCTTAACTCTTGCGGCATTGGGTGTAATGGTGGCACATTTAACAGCCACACCGTACTTAAGGGTAGCCTCGGCCGAATCCTTTGTAACCTGATCTCCTGTCTCGTTTCTGTGTTCAAGACCAAGGTCATAGTACTCAGTCTTTAAATCCACATAAGGAAGAATCAGTTCATCCTTGATCATCTTCCAGAGGATTCTGGTCATTTCGTCACCGTCCATCTCAACGATGGGTGTGGTCATGGGTATTTTATTCATTGGAATAGGCCTCCTTAAGACCGTTTTTAACCATATTTTTGTAGGCGTTATTGATATGAACCGTAGCAAGTCTCTCTGCTTCCTCAGGGTTCTTGGCCTTAATCGCTTCCATAATCATCTGATGCTCGTGATTGGATGCGATGCCTCTTTCGGTTGTGGAAAGAGTTTTCTTACGTACTCTCTGAACATACTGATGGAAATCCTTGAGTAAGTGCTCAAGCATCTTTGAATTACATGATTCGTACAAAATCTCATGAAATCTCGAGTCAAGCTCTGCCATCTGTTCAAAATGTCCGCGCTCCGCATGGAACTTGGCAAGATAGATGTTCTCTTCCATCTCTTCAAGCTGTTCATCCGTTATATGCTCGCACGCCCAGGCCGCACAAAGGCCTTCAAGTTTGGAACGAATCATATATATGTCCTTAACGTCTTCAATGGTGATACCGGTGACATATGCGCCTTTATTGGGCACTATCTGGATAAGGCCTTCAAGCTCTAACTGTCTGAACGCTTCTCTTACGGGAGTTCTCGATACACCGAGCTCTTCACCGATGGCGATTTCCTTAAGCTCATCGTTCTCCTTATACTTACCGGACAGAATGTCTTCACGAATCTTGTTAAAAACACGTCCTCTTAATGAATATTTATCTGTTACTTCCTGTTTTAAGTCGTAGCTTCCCATATCTTCTCCAATCCAAGCTTCTTGGTGAATTTCTTGATTGCCGTTACAAGTTCATCGTCGGTCATAACCGTTACACGACCGCCTGCATACTCCTCATCAACCCAATCTTTGATAGCATGAACCAGTTCTGAATTTTTGTCAACGCACTTATCGCCTTTAAGCTTGTACTTAAAGTTAATCCAGTGCGCAATTCCCGCAAGACCCGACGTATTGGAAACAGCACAGATAACCGGGCGGTTTAAGAACTTCTCTGTATCGAAGATATTGTAAATCTCTTCGTTCTTAAGCAATCCGTCCGCATGAATACCGGCACGGGTTACGTTAAAGTTCTTACCTACAAAAGGTGTTCTGTCGGGAATGTGGTAACCGATTTCTTTCTCATAATATTCTGCAAGCTCGGTAATAACCGTAGTATCCATTCCGTTTAGGTCGCCCTTAAGCTGTGCATATTCAAATACCATAGCTTCAAGAGGTGTATTACCGGTTCTCTCGCCGATACCGAAAAGTGAAGCATTGACACCCGAGCATCCGTACAGCCATGCCGTGGTGGAATTGGCAACTGCTTTATAGAAGTCGTTGTGACCGTGCCACTCAATCAACTCATGAGGTACGCCGGCGTGAACGTTAAGCGCATAGATGATACCCTGAACACTTCTCGGAATAACGGCACCGGAGAAGTTAACTCCGTAGCCCATAGTGTCGCATGCGCGAATCTTAATCGGAATCTTGTATTCGTCCATAAGTTTCATAAGCTCAAGGCAGAAAGGAACTACATATCCGTAGATATCCGCACGGGTTATATCTTCAAGGTGACATCTTACCGCGATACCCTCTTCAAGGCAGTCACGCACAACCGACAGATAATGCTCCATCGCCTGCTTACGAGTCATTTTAAGTTTGAGGAATATATGATAGTCGGAACAGCTTACCAGGATACCGGTTTCTTTCATACCGATTTCTTTGACCAGTTTAAAGTCATCTTTGGAAGCTCTGATCCAGCTTGTTACCTCGGGGAACTCGTAGCCCTTCTCCATACATTTATAAACAGCGTCACGGTCCTTCTTCGAATAAAGAAAGAACTCGCTGGCCTTAATCATACCGTTTGGTCCGCCGAGTCTGTGAAGGTAGTCATAAATAGTCACAATCTGCTCGGTTGTATAAGGCGCACGGGACTGCTGACCATCTCTGAAGGTGGTATCGGTAATCCATATGTTCTTAGGCATATTGTGAGGAACGATTCGATCGTTGAAAGGAATCTTGGGAATCTCTGAATACGGGAACATATTACGAAAGACATTCGGCTTGGGAACGTCGTTAAGAATGTACATATGCTCCTCGATCTGAAGAAGGTTATTCTTCTCGTTCATGGAAACCGGACGATTTGTAAACAAATCTGCGGCATCCTGACTAAATAAATCATTCTCATTTAAAGGCATGGCGGCACCTCTCACATATAAATTGTATTCTTTGTACGATTGTATACAATGATGCAATTATTGTCAAGAACATTTTGTTCAAAATTCCCCCCAAAAACCATAAAAGAACCGCAAATATCACTATCTGCGGTTCCTATCATCATATTGTATTCAATAATAAATTATGCCTTTGCGATTGCTTTTTCCTTGCCTTTTATAAGTATCATTGCAAGTCCGAGTGCCAAAAGTCCCACAGCTAAGAACCACTTCGGATGAATTCTGTCACCCGTATCAGGCGATACATCGAGGTTGTATTTGGAAACTGCGGTTGAATTAAAAGAATACAAACCGTAATTTCCGGTATGTGAAATCTCAAACTGTACCGAAAGCTTTCCGTCCGATTCCTGTACCCTAAAAGGAAGGTCCTCAAGCTGTTCGTACTCATCGATACATATTACATGCAAATTGGAAGTCGGCATATTGTCGGGAAGCTCTATCGTAATGGGATAGGTCTGCTTTCCGAACTTCGTAATTCTGACACTGCTGTCCTTCTCCGTCATAAATATGGTATATGTCGTGAAGTTGGCAGGAACATTATCGCCGTAAATACGCTTGTATGCGTCCTTAACAGAGATATTGACATATGAATCCTTAATTACATCAAGAATATACCTCTCTCCCGCTCCGGCAAAAGAAACCGTCGGCTTCTCTTCTTCGTCTTCGTAATACGAACCTGCGCGAGCCATAGTCATTACCGACTCAAGCTGATCGCTTCTGAAGTTATATCCCTTACCGTATATGTACACGGTGCTCGGAATATTCACACTTGCCGCTTCTTCGGCAGTAAGCGTGCAATCGATAATCTTAAGCTCACCGTTAAAGTACTCTGTAGGCTCATCGCTGATTACGCACACAAGTCCGCTAAAGCCCGACTCATTCCTGTCAAGAACAGTGTTCAGACGATTTACGTCCTCGTCCTTAACTATAGCGACGTTAACACCTTCAAGCGCGTCGCCTCGGTAAGACGAATTGGTAAGTCTCGAAGTTGTCTTGTTATAAGAAACAAGCGGTAATGTTCTTGAGTTAAATACCACTGTTCTGTGGGCCGCATCATTGCCCGCTGCACCAAGGTCGAAGGCCTTCATACCGAGCTTTCTTACCTTGTCTACAATTCTTACCGTATCAACGGGACATCCCGCGAAAGCTCTGTCCTCTATTACCTCAACAGACATTCCTCCGCCCACCGATTTAAGCGCCAAGCATCCGCTGAAAGCTTCCTCGCAGACACGCCATACCGTATCGGGGATTGAAACCTCTGTAATATACGTATTATCCTTAAACACCTGAGGACCTATCTGCTTAACGCCCTCGGGAATCTCTACGTAATTGCCGCTTCCCTTATATGCAACAAGTATCCCGTCACCCATAATCAGGAAGTCGCTTTCCCCATACATCTTCCAGTTACTCATCATACGTGTACGGTCAAAAGCAGACGGCTCAATATCCGTAACCGTGCCGGGCACCAGAATCGTTGCAAGATTATCGCAATGATAGAAAGCACCGTATCCTATATGCGTAACGCTGCTTGGAATGGTAACAGATTCAAGATTGCTTCTGGCAAAAGCAAAATCACCTATCGATGTAATATTCGAAGGAATCGAATACTCTGTAAGCGTCTTATCCTCATAAAAGGCCTTGCCCGCCACCTTGTCGCCAATTATTGCAAACTTAGGAAGCGAAAGTCCTTTACCGTGAGTCTCTGTCTGAAGCACCGTCTCCATCTGTTCTATAATCTCTGCATATTCTTCGGTATCATCGCCTACATCTTTGGCACCGGGTCCCGATATTACCGTTTGCTTGGTATTATCGATAAAGAACACGGCCTGACGTCCCACAATCTTAGTTTCCGATATAAGACCGTCTATCTGCGGCGGTACATAAGCCGGATCGTCAATCACATTACCCGACGAATCTTTGCTTCCGTCCGAACTCTTATTGTCTTCGGAATCTATGATGTTGACATTGGACTTATCAAATTTCTTAAACCAGTTATCAGCATAGCTTCCTTCAGGTGCCACTATCTTAAGCTTAGAGCAGCCGTCAAAAGCAGTATCATGAATAAACGTTACACTAATCGGGATTTCAACCTTTTCAAGATTTACACAGTACTGGAAAGCTTTGACATCTATTCTTTTGACAGAATAGGGAAGTGAAATTTCGGATAAGCCGTTGCAATAAGAGAATGCATACTCCGGAATTTCTTCAAGTGCATTCGACAATGTAATACCCTCAATGTTCTTGCATCCGTAGAAAGCATAAGGACTGATCTTATTAACGGTATCTGGCATCGTATACTTAGTCATGTTTACAAGGTCGTTAGAGGACGCATCCTTCTTAACCTTGGCGTTCTGAAGTACCTGATATATCTGGGTCTTGTCCTTGTCGTAGATTACGCCGTTTTCACAAATAATACGGTCATTGCCTGTAACCGATGAAAGCTCGGGGCATCCGGTAAACACGCCGATACCGAGTGTCTTGGTCGCGCTACCGATTGCCGCAGATGCCAAAGCTGAACAGTTGGCAAAAGCAGCCGTGCCGATTTCGGTTACGTTGTCGGGAACCACAACAGTCTTAAGATTATTACAACCCGAAAAAGCCGCATAGCTAATCTTCTCAAGAGAAGCCGGCAGCTTAATCGTAGTCATATAGGTATTGTCGGCAAAGGCCTCTTCACCGATGATTTTAACCGTATCGGGAACAGACACGGTTGTAGCCGTGCCTGTATATTTAACCAATGTAGTTCCGTCAAGTTGGAAATCGGTCGCTACCGACTTGGTCTCCTCTGCTCTTGCCTCATTGGTGGGAAAAGAAGCAACCACCAATGAAAGTATTATGAGCAGTGCGCCGATACACCTTCTGAATGCTCTGCGTCCCATAGTGCCTCTCTTAATCAGAGTTTATATGCTTTATGCAAGTGAGCTCTTCGGTACGGGCTTTTTGTCCTTCATAAAGAACAATGCAATACTGATTGCAACAAGGCCCGCTACAAGGAACCACTTGGGATGTATTCCGTCACCTGTCTTCGGGCTTCCGTCGATTGTAACAGGCTCACCCGAAAGGTTGGATGTATTAACGTAAATTGTGTAAGGCGAGAAGTGAGTCGCCGTAAAGGTCACGCAAGGAACACCGTCAATGGATGTAAACTTGGGTTTAAGCTTATCAAGTTTCTCATTGACTACGCCGGCAACCTTATTGTTACCTGCATACTGTGTCATTACATCGGGTATGGGCATCGTGATGGTGATGCTTAAGCCTGAGTAATTGGTAATGCGGTTAACGCCTGATGCATCATATAAGCTTATATCCATTGCACTGTAACGTACATTGTCTAAGCTTCCGTACTCATTGATAAGCGCCTTCTCAACCGCTGCCGTAGCCTGTGCAGTCTCGGAAATTCTGATTACGTAATTGTCCGAAGAACCGCTTATCTGTGCCGATGCGAGGCTCGTATTGGATACGCCGGGCTTGGTAATAAATACGGTTGAGCCGTTGTTCTTATTGCTTGAGTTATTACCTGAAGTTGAACCACTTCCACTGCCGGAACCTGAGCTGTTCGAAGGAGCCTTCTTAAATGTAGCCGTTACACTTGCTTCGTGAGCAGGCATCTTAAGGGTTGTAGCCGCAACGTTAACACTTGCAATACCAAGGTCGTCGGTAGTAGGTACCCACTTATCAAATACCTGTCCAGAAGGAGGATTGGTACATGTAATAATAACCGTTGCTCCGGCTGCATATGAACCGGAACCGTTACCGTTTGTAACTGTCAGTGTATAGAACTGAGTAGTTGTATTATTTCCGGAATTTGAACCCGAACCGTTATCGCCCGAATTGTTGCCGGAAGTGCTGCCCTGGTTGTTGCCGCTGGGGTCGTTAGGGTTGGTAGGCTTAAGTTCATATGTTGCAAGTATAAATGTATCTTCTGTAATCTTTAATCCCTTAAGTGCAGGCTTCCATCCTGTGAAATCGTAACCTGCTCTTACAGGATCGTCGGGAACGTCGTCCATAGAGATTGACTGACCGCTCTTAACAAATACGGTATCTCCTAACTGATTTCCGTCGTAGTTAAAGAATCTTACCTTGAAGGAATCATCCAGTGTCTTGGTAATATCAGCGCCAATATCTGCGGCTGCTTTTCTTACTGCGGAATCAGAATAAGATGTAACCTTTTTGGTATTAACATATTCGTAATCATCCGTAGTCGTAGGTGTTCCGAAAGCATCGGAAGGTAAGTAAACTTCTTTACCGTAACATACTACTTCGATACCTTCCATACAGCCGGCAAAAGCATTATGACCGATAGACTTAACGTTATCGGGTAATACTACCTGGCTCAAAATATCGCAGTCCTTAAAGCAGTTGTCGGGTATGTCAGTAATCTTATCATTACCAGTGAAATCTACACCTGTAAGGGAATCACAGTTTTCAAACGCGCCGGGTAAAATTTCTTTTACATTGTAAAGTGTCGGGTCTGACTCACTGGGCATTACAACAGTACCGCCCACAAGCTTACCTCTTGCGGACAAAACTTCAACTATGTTGTAAGTTCCGTCATCATTCTTGGAATAAACAATACCGTTTTCGCAGAGGAAGTTGTCTGTAGTGCTTCCGATACCGGTAAGGTTCTTACATCCGGTAAAAGGAGCATCACCCATTTCTGTAAGTTCCGAACCAAGATTTAAATTGTTAAGGTTTTCACAGCTGTAGAATGCATAGTCGGGAAGGTACTTAACCGAATTAAACGTAATCGATCTCAGTCTGTCGTTACCGATATCCTCAAGCTCTAAAGTATCACCTGTCGGGTACTCTCTCTTACCGTCGGTTCCCGTAACTGTACCGTAATAATTTCTGAACAAACCGCCCTTGTCGGCATCTTTGTACTGTAAGAAGTAAGGTGATGTGTTCAAATATGCAGAAACATTATATGAGTTGGATGCATATTCATTACCTGCCGTAGCGGGCGAAGTGTTGTTAATGTATCCGTTAACATCGATGGATTTAATTCCTGAAGGAACAACGAGGTTTAACGCTTTCTCAACCAGCTGTCTTTCAGCTTCGTTAACAGAATATGAATAAATGTTTCCGGATGCATCCGTTTCTTCCTGACCCTGCTTCTCGTATCTTTCAATCACCGAAGGATGTACTGTATCTGTTACTATGCCCTTTGCCTGCGCATAAGCATCAATCTGGTCATAGTGTAAGTAATCTACTAAGGTAGGATAACCGTTTCTGTTATCAACTATTACAGTCTGATAGGTAGGATATCCGGTCTTATAGCATACTCTTGTACCGTTGGTAGGATCTACATAATTATCTACGTCGGTAGCCCATACAAAAGGACCGTAACTCTCATCGATATCGCCTTCAAATACAAGTCTTGAAGCGCCTGTACTGAACGCTTTGTCGCCTATATTCTCAAGCGGGAATGATGAATATCCGCCTGAAGGAGTATGGAACTTAACATATTCAAGTTTCTTACATCCTTCAAAAGCAGATGCACCTATCTTATTTACAGAGTTACCGATTTCAACGGATTCAAGCATTGCACAATCTTTGAAAGCATTGGGCGCAATCTCTGTGATGGTATCATCTTCAATTTTCAAAGTTTTGATATAAGGATGCAATGTAGGTGATGAGAAACAATCTGAAGCTACTCCCGTAACCTTCTTATCGCCGACGGTACTCGGAACTACTAAGTCAAGTCCGTTGGTCTTGGCATCCAATTCCTGCTGTGTGGTTGCAAACTGGCAGGACTGCAAAACTCCGTTATCATCAATTATCAAAATATACTGGTCGCTACCAAGCTCAACCTGCTGAGTACCGTCAGTATCAATATAAATGTACGGTATATCTTTTCCTAAAGCGGTCTTCTTGCCCCATGTTGATTGTCTGGGATATGCAACACCGCCTGCCATGTTACTCTTAGGACCATATACGCAGAAGTCTGCGGTCTTAACCGTATCAAACATTGTGCGTACATCTTCATTGGCAGAATTCTTAAGGGAGCCGTATTTAACATAGCCGCAAGATCCTCCCGCATCAGGGAACTTGACATCAAGCAGACTCTGACAGTTATAGAACACGCCGTAAGGAAGTTCTACCTCTACGTTCTTACCGTAGTCGGCAGGCATAATAACATGCTGAAGGTTGGTACGTCCCGCAAGCACGAAGTTACCTATGGGATCACGTGCTTCAACAGTTCCGTCGGGACGCTTTTCATTAACCGCACCGGCGATATGATCGGGGAAGTTGAATGTGAAGAGGTTACCTGAAACACCCTTATCACATGCAAAGCATCCGTCACCAAGTCTTGCAATGTTATCAGACATCTTCAAGTCGGACAAAGAAATCGCATTATAGAACGCGAAATCACTTATATTACAAGCCTGATTTATTGCAGATAAGTCGAGGGATTTTAACTTCTGGCAATCCGCAAAAGCACCGGGGCCTACATAAGAAATAGACTGCGAAAGTGTAGCCGTTTCAAGCATATTACATCCGCAGAATGCTTCTGTTCCGATGTTAACCGTTGTATCGGATATTGCAATCTGAGTAAGCTTTGTACAATCCTTAAACGCTCTGTTACCGATATCCTGAACGTTAGAGAATACAACTTTATTAACGAATGACTTATAGAAAGCATAGTCACCGATGTATTTAACTTCGCCGGCGAGGTTAAGCTCTGTAACGTTTGAGGTGTTTTCAAAAGCATGAGCGCCGATACCGATAACCGAAGTTAAACCGATAATTCTGAAGCCGTATTCATCGTTTCTTGAGGAAGAACCAAATGAAACATTGGGAGTGCCCTTAGGCATAAATACATACTGGTTGGTAAGGGTTCCGGAAGCGGTTCCGCCTCTTGAATCCTTAACAGACTCAAGTACATATGTATCTCCGCTTAATACATTGTAATAATCGGGATGTGTCTCACAGAAATACTTATAAAGGCCGTCTCTGTCCTGAGGCATATCTGCTACCCAACAAGTAAGTGAAGGGCAATAGTTCGTAGGATTGTTTACAGTCTGATATACAGGACTCCCGACATTGGTCTGAGCAGCTGCCGGATATGCATTACTCGAACTATACTGGGGAAGTTCGTGAAGCTGAGGCGCATCACCCGGATGCTGATATGTAACAGGGTCATTCTGCCAGTTCTGGAAATTGGTATCGTAAGTAATTTTGTCGGAATTGTACTGGGTCATCTGGATGACAAAATTATCATACTTAGCCTTGTCGCTTACCCAGTCCTCGTACTTCTGCTTGTATGCTGCGTACTGAGTAGGGAAGTATTTCTTAATCCAGTAGTCGTCTTCAAGATTGTTATCTTCTCTTGAAGAATCGATGTTGGGCATCACAAATTTACTCTTGCTGTGAATGTCATGAGCTGTATAAGTAGAGCCATCAACCTTCTTAATTGTGGCATATTCGCTTGAAGGGTTGGAATTCTTGGCAGCATTATGAGCTGCAACATACTCGTTAAAGAAATCTGTTTCTACAATGCTGTATGAAAGAGGTATGGATGCTTCAATGGAAACGGTACCGGAGGCATAAGTATCGTTATATTTGCAGACAATCGAATAGGGTGAACCGTTAACTGCCTGCTGGTACACCTTAAACTGCCAGTTATAATCATACGATCCGTCTGAAAGCTGGCGAACCATGTATGTTTTTACAAGATGAGTTTCATCACCGTTATAGCCATAACCCTCATATGCAGAATTGTTATATTTATCAAGAACAATTCCCGTAAGGCTGCTGTCGTAGTAGGACAAATCGGTGCTGTCGCTCTCTTCTACGCCATAGCTGTATGAAACCGCATAGCTTGAATCTGCCCCCGGTTCAACATAACCTCGAGTCGGCCTCGCAGGAACCAGCGCCACAATCAGCGCACTTGCCATGCATACACCCGATAAAGCCTTTCGAATGGTTCTTTTCACCTTTCTTGAAAGTTTTCTTTTACCTGATCCCATGCAATCTACCTCCTAAGTTCCATGGATTTAATCAATTCTCTTGGCCACAACCACAAATCTTCCATTTTCCTCCTGGTAATCACAGGTGGAAAGTGTAAGTAACTTGTCTCCGTATGTGGCATATACTCCCGTGTCGATTAACGACATTTTATCCATTTCTTCCATGTAGGAGTCAAACTCCTCGGAAGAGTTAGCGTCTATAAACTGGTAATACTTAAAGGTTATCTCGTCCTGATTGTAAATACGCGACCTGAAAGCGTACATTACTTCGTAGGTACCCTTCTCGTATATCGTGTCAAAACGAATGTACTTGTGTTTCTCGTAGTAATCCTTGTCAGCGTACTTAATAAGCGAACTGAACATCTTGCCGTTCTTCATGTGATGACCGTAGAGTATCCAGTTATCGTTACCAAGAATCACGTCGCAATTGGTGTCAAGAAATATGCAACCGTTGGCATCGTTCTTTTGATTAAAGTCGTGCTTAAGGTAATATTCATTGTCCACCGTCTGCATAACAGGGTAATCAATTATAGTATCGGCTATTTCTATCCATCCTATTAGACTTTTATTCTTATTATATAAAGCTTTATACTCGTCGAGGATGTCTGGTATGACTACAGTTTCATCATAATTCTTCTTAACAATAGGTTCAACATTCTTTAAAACTTCAGCATATTTCTTATTTCTAAGCTCTGAAAATTCGTCCGATTGTTCCTGCACTTTTCTTGCGTCGTTATAATATTTTATGTAATAACCTATAGATCCGAACGCCACCAGCAAAAGAATACTTATCAAAACATTTCTGATTAAGTATCTTTTCTTAAGTTCCTTAATGGCGGCCGCTTCTATTGCGGCATCGGCTTTCTTGTCTTTCTTGCTCGTCAAATCCTTGGTCTTTTCGGATTTGGCAGGCTTAGCGGGCTTGGCCGGCTTCGCAGGCTTGCTCTTTTTAGGTGCTGTCTCTCTTGCCGCCGTAGGTGTAGCAGGGTCTAAAGTTTTGCCACGCTTAAGGGCTTCAATGCGTTCGAATATCTCATCATCGAAATTGTCGCCGACTTTGGTCTGGAAATGTATGGTGAGCAAGTCCTTAGACACATCCATCAATCCGGCCTTGGTATTTAAATCATATTTGTGACGTAACCCGTCTATAATTTTCTTATCGGAAAGAGCAGCTTCGTATTCAGCCTTGCTCGTAAATCCTACTCCTTCAACATAAAGCATCTATAATAAAACCTCTGAAAAATCTTATTTATTTAAACCGATTATTGAAATTGTCGATAAAAGGGCACAATAACACCAATTTTATTTACATTCTATATTTATTTTACTATATATTGAAATATTTACAAGCCAAAAATCAATATATTGTGCAAATTAAGAAATCAAAAATACCCGCAGGATTATTCCTACGGGTATCTTAATTACAATGTCTGAATTGTGCTTATTGCTTCAGAGTAAGCTGCCTTCAGCCTTTCCAGATTATCCGTATCATAATCCATGGAGCCTGCTCTGAATACTTCCGTGATTACGCGAAGCTCATTAAATAGTTTTGTAAGTCCCAGATTGGCCGACACGCCTTTTAAAGCATGTGCGGCATCAAATGCTTTGCCTGCGTCTGTTCCTTCATCAATGGCATCGCACATAAGTGAATAGTTCTTATCATCTTGCAATTTATTTAAACATCTGAAGTAAAGTGCCTCATTTTCGACAAATCTTTCCATTGTCTCTTCTATGTCTACACCCAGTCCCTCGAGACGTTCTCTCTGCAAATCCGTCATGCCTGATATCCTTCTCCCTTTTTTAATCCCAAAATTCAGTATACATTCTCATGATTTACCAAAAATTAAAGGCGACTGCCAAGTGATAGGCAGTCGCCGGAAAAACGATTTTACGCGTCCACGTTGCTCTCTGCAACCTTGGCTGCTCTTTCCTTAACCTGAGCTTCCTGAATGTCGCTTGGAGCCTGCTCATAGCGGTCAAATTCATACTCGTACTCGCCACGGCCTCCGGTCATTGAACGAAGGTCTGTGCAGTAACCGAACAAGCTCATCTGAGGAACGGAAGCTTCGATAATCTGTCTGCCGCCTGCGGTAGGATTCATACCGAGAACACGTCCTCTTCTCTTGTTAAGATCGCCCATAACATCGCCGGTATAAGCATCGGGAACATTAACCTTTAAGCTCATGATAGGCTCAAGAAGGATAGGTCCTGCTTCCATAAAGCCTTTCTTGAAGGCCTGAGTCGTAGCCATCTTGAAGGCCATTTCCGAAGAGTCTACAGGATGGTAAGAACCATCGTACAATGTAGCCTTAACGCCTACTACAGGGTAAGCTGCAAGAGGTCCTCTGAGTACCGATTCCTGAAGTCCCTTTTCAACTGCAGGGAAGTAGTTCTTGGGAACCGCACCGCCTACAACTTCTTCAGCGAATTCATAAGGAACGGTAATGTCTGCGGAAGGCTCAAAGCGCATCTTAACGTGACCGTACTGACCATGTCCGCCCGACTGCTTCTTGTACTTATATTCAACATCGGATTTCTTCTTGATAGTCTCTCTGAATGCTACCTTCGGCTTCTCGAGAGTAATCTCAACCTTGTATTCGTTCTTAAGAATCGATGTTACGACATCAAGGTGCATATCGCCCATACCGTAAAGGAGTGTCTGTCCGTTATCGGCATCGTTAACGTTCTTAAGCGTAAGGTCTTCATGCATCATCTTCTGAAGTGCCTGAGAAATCTTATCTACGTCACCCTTGTTAACGGGACGATATCTCATGTAGGTATAAGGCTTGGAGATTTCGAACATACCATACTTGATGGTGTTAGCCTTTGTAGAAAGTGAGTTACCTGTTCTTGCACCGGTAAGCTTAGCAATCGCACCGAGATCACCTGCGTGAAGTTCGGATACTTCAACAGCCTTGCCGCCCTGCATGGTGTATAACTTACTAACTTTTTCTTCTATATCCTTATCAAGGTTATAAACCATATCATCGGACTTAAATACGCCTGAGCATACCTTAATGAGTGAATACTTACCGATGAAGGGATCCACAATTGTCTTAAAGATAAATGCGGACTTAGCCTTGGAGAAATCGTAGTTAGCTTCAAAAATCTCGTTACTCTTCATGTTAACGCCCGCAATCTTACAGTTCTCGGGGCTAGGGAAGTACTTAACGATATCGTCAAGCAATGTATAAATACCGTAGCAAAGAAGGCTTGAACCCATGGTCATGGGAACCACGCTGCCATCGATGATATTGGTTCTTAAAGCGGATCTGATTTCTGCTTCGGAGAAGGTCTCACCTGCAAAATAACGCTCCATGAACTCTTCGCTGGTCTCTGCAACAGTCTCCATCAGAGTATCTCTGTACTGCTGAAGGTTGGGCTTTGAATAATCGGGAACAGGAATCTCAACAGCTTCCTTGCCCTGCCACTTATTACCGGTTTCGGAAATAACGTTAACGTAACCGATAAGCTTTTCGTTCTCACGAATCGGAAGGTGGAAAGGAGCCATTCTCTTACCATACTTCTCGGTCATGGTCTCAAGGACATTCTTAAAGGATGCATTGTCCACATCCATGTCTGTTACAAATACGAATCTGGGAAGTTTGTGCCTCTCGCAAAGGTCCCATGCTTTTTCGGTTCCTACTTCGAAACCGGACTTACCTGATACAACAATAATTGCCGCATCGGCAGCTGCTACGGCTTCTTCAACTTCACCTACAAAGTCAAAGTAACCGGGAGTATCAAGTAAATTTATCTTAACTCCTCCCCACTCAAGTGCTATAAGAGAGGTATTGATTGAAAACTTTCTTTTCTGCTCTTCTTTTCCAAAATCACTGAGGGTATTTCCGTCGTCAATTTTGCCCATACGGGATGTTAATCCGGCAAGATACGCCATGGCTTCTGCCAAAGAAGTCTTACCGCAGCCGCCGTGGCCGAGCAAAACTACGTTACGTATTTTGTCTGTTGTGTAAACGTTCATAAAAGAATCCTCCAATGTATTTCTTTTGAGCTTCTTTGTAAAAAATCCCCAAATACATTCTTTAAAAAGAAAAACTCATGTTTATATTTTACAAGAACAGCCCCAAGTTTACAAGTAAATTGTGGAATAATTGTATTAAAAATTTGAAAATTTAAGGGGTGCAAAAGAAATAGAAAAGACAGTTTATTCTATACAATTAAAGTGCCACACAGATATGCCTTTGCACATAAAAAGAAAAGGCGCTTCCCTAAGGAAACGCCTGTGCAAATCACATTATTGATTCAAATTGTTAAACTCGTCTACAGTCTGATAAGTCTCGATTCTTGCCGCATCCATCTCGGGCATTCCGATAAAGATTGCTCCGTATGAATAGCCGTCATCAACCTTCTCGATTCTGATAATTTCAAGAAATGCGTGAATGACTTCTCTTGTCCATATGGTAAGATATGCTTCGTAAACAGCACCGATAGATAAAGCTTTTCTTGACGTAAAGCCGACACCGGTTTTGGACACATCGCTGATATCGATGGTAGCCTCTTCAACCTTGGAGCCGTCAAGTCTCTTTAATATAATCTTTGAAAGAAGTTCTGTACGTTTACTTTTTCTCTTTTCAAGCATATTCGTAACCTCCGAGTATATTACTTCCCAAAACCATTGTAATCAATTACGCCTGATATGTAAAGAGTCGTAATCAAGTTCCCTACTTGGTAAACTTCGAATAATCGGGCGTATAATTCTGTTCGATAGTCTTAATCTCTATGCCAAGCGCATCGGCAATGTACTTGTAATAGTCGGTATCCATAATCTTCTGTGACATAGCCCAGCGATTATTAAGTGTACGCTTACAGTTCTTAAGGTACTCTTCGTCGGGAATCTCATCGGTAAGATAGGTGTATTCCTTGGTCTGTGAATTGTACATTACTTTGTCGGTAATGTAGCTTCTGTTTATAAAGATTATGAAGCCCTCGGTATTGGAAAGAATGTCTCTGCCCATAAAGAGTCTTGAATCATAATCAAAGCCAAAAAGGTTCATAAGAGTCGGAACAATATCCATACTGCAGCACTGCTTGGTAATATGAATAGGCTCCTTGATGGCTCCGCTCCAAAGAATAAGGTTGCTCTTATAAAGTTCGAAGTTCTCTTCAACCTTATGGCCCAAAATTTCTGAAATCTCATCATTGGTAAGACCGTAAGGCCAGTGGTCGCCGGTAAAGCAGATAACGGTTCTGTCCGCTATACCCTTCTCTTCAAGCTGTTCAATTAGATATTTCATGGCAAGGTCAAGTTCCATGTTGCAGGCGATGTATGCCTTACAAGGGTCCGAATAAGGAAGATCCTTAACATCGTCATAATGAATCTTGGCGCAATAGTTACCGGTAAAGTTATAATTCAAGTGACCGCTTACAGTCATGTAATAGATGTTAAACAAATCATCATCAATATACTCATTAAGAGTCGACTGCATCATCTCAAGGTCTGACTCAGGCCAGTGTTTGCCTACTATAACACCGTTACCCACACCCTGATAATAATATCCCATGCCGGGGTAAGTAATATCTCGTCCGTAATACTCATAATCATTATCATGATAAGCGCGGCTGGTAATTCCGTAGGTACGATTAAACGTGTTACCAAGTGAGAACGGCATACTGTTCTGTCCCACTATCTTAAAGTTCTTGGCGCCGCCGTTTGTAGGCACTAAGCTTGTAGAGCATACAAACTCACCGTCACTGGTTGAACCGCCGGTTCTGGGATTGTAGAAGTTTTCAAACACAAAGCCTTCATTGACCATCCTGTAAAGTGTAGGCGTAAGCTTCTCATCTACAGCCATTCTTGAGAATCCTTCCGCTGTAAGGAAAATAAGGTTAAAGCCCTTGAACATCCCTGTGTATTCATTCTTGTAAGAAGGCTCTACTGAGGCAAAATACTTGTGAATTGAAGCCACTTCTTCATTGGTCTCATTCTCGGCAAGAGAAACAAAGTCTATGTCAAGAATGTTGGGTGAAGTATCTATCTTCTTAACAATCTCTTTAATAACTTCTGCATCGCTTCCCGATACATCTTCACCGGATACATCCCCTATAACTTCCTGAGTCTCGGGTTCATTGTTGTCATCGGGCTTGTATACCCATACACCCAAATCTTCGTCATCAAGGCGCATTGAGCGAGGGAATATCACATTTCTTATCTGAATTTCGCTGGTGCAAACCGCTCCGAGCTTTTCAAAAGAATACTCCGTGGTATTCTCATATTTCATGAGGTCGTAAGCACTGAAATCATCATCGCCGTAAAGGGGTACAATAATGCATGTAAGGCCGATTAAAGCGGCAAGATACACTACAGGGATATATATGCACTTAACCGACATGGGCTTATACTTAAACACCCTGAAAGCATTAAGCAGTATAAGCGCAGCTACCGGAACTAAAATTACGGCAAGAAGCATCAGCGCATTATCCTTAATACCCTGAATAATCTCTCTGTAATATTGAACTATCTTGGCATTGTTCTTATCGATAAACTCAATGGAAAAGAAAACCTTGAATATGGAGTGGTACAAAACTTCCACGCAGTAAAGAATAATCAGAATGACCGTCAATACCCACGTAACGACTTTATTGGCTTTCTTACCCCAGAATGAGACAAAGAAAGACAAAATAACGGCCGTCGGAAGACACATAAATATTTTTAGCAAGAAATATGTAGTCACTCCGTCAAAAGCCCAGAAATGAAAAATCGTCTCTTCATATACCAAAAACAAAAAGAACCAAAGAATCCCCCGCCATGAACGCTTGAGGCTCTCTTTGAAAATATCAAAGTAAGTCTTGTCGTTCATGTCCGGGAATGCCGGTCCTACATGTTCATTGTCCATATCATAAAGATTAATAGAATTCATGATTGAAAATACTACCCCTTATTTAATAATGCTCCGTCTATTCAGACTTTATGAACATTGCGTCGCCGAAGCTGAAGAATCTGTATCGTTCGGCCACGGCTTCCTTGTACGCATTCAAAACGTTCTCTCTTCCCGCAAGTGCGGAAACAAGCATAATAAGCGTAGATTCGGGAAGATGGAAATTGGTAATAAGGCAATCAAGTACTTTAAACTTATAACCGGGATAAATAAAAATCTCCGTGTTGCCGGAACCGGGAATTACCTTACCGCTTTCATCACACGAACTTTCTATGGTACGACAGCTCGTGGTACCTACACAAATAATACGACCGCCTGCGGCCTTTGTAGCATTAATCTCATCAGCCGCTTCTCGAGTAACCTGATAAAATTCAGAGTGCATGTGGTGGTCTAAGATATTGTCTTCTTTGACCGGTCTGAAAGTACCTAATCCTACATGGAGTGTTACAAATACGGTCTTAACGCCCATTGCGCGGATTTCATCAAGCAATTCTTCCGTAAAATGTAATCCTGCTGTGGGTGCAGCCGCACTACCTTCATACTTGGCATAGACTGTCTGATAACGGTTCTTATCCTCAAGCTTATGAGTAATATAAGGAGGAAGCGGCATCTCACCGAGTTTATCAAGAATCTCTTCAAAGATACCTTCATAGTGAAACTTAATGTGCCTGCTACCCTCTTCTCCGATGCTGAGCACCTCGCCACGAAGCAAACCGCCGCCGAAGTCTATAATACGACCCGGGCGAACCTTCTTACCGGGCTTAACAAGTGCTTCCCAAGTGCAGTCGTCAAGGCGCTTCAAAAGAAGAATCTCCACAACCGCACCTGTGTCAAGCGTAGTACCGTAAAGGCGTGCAGGAATAACCTTAGTGTTGTTAAGCACCAGGCAATCCCCTGCCTTCAAATATTCTTTAATATCGTAAAAATGTCTGTGTTCTGTCTTACCCGTGTTCTTATCAAGTACCATAAGCCTTGAATCCGAGCGCTTAAGGAGCGGGTCCTGAGCTATCAGTTCTTCGGGTAAATCATAATAATAATCAGACTTTAAAAGCTTATCCATCAATTAATTACATTCCGCATCCGCCTAAGAATGCCACATATCCTCTCATTGTTTCATAAACGTCAGCCTTGCTGGTAGCTTCGAAAGGAGCATGCATGTTAAGAACTGCAACACCAGCATCGATAACGTTCATACCGTACTTGGCCATAATGTAAGCGATGGTGCCGCCGCCGCCAAGGTCAACCTTACCAAGCTCTGCAAACTGGAATACAACCTTCTCATCATCCATAATCTTACGAATGTAAGCGATGAACTCTGCATTGGCATCATTGGAACCGGACTTACCTCTGGAACCGGTAAACTTGTTAAATACCATACCTGCGCCCATGATAGCTGCGTTTTTCTTTTCAAATGCCGAAGCATAAGAAGGATCGTATGCAGCGCTTACGTCGGAAGAAAGCATGTGTGATGCTGCAAGGCATCTTCTTACTGTAAGCTCTGAGTACTTGCCTTCAAGGTTAACAAGTTCTGCAATAACATTCTCAAAGAACATGGAAGTCATACCGGTTGCGCCTACGCTGCCGATTTCTTCCTTGTCCACTAAGATGCAGCAAGCGGTTCTCTTAACATTCTTGCAAAGAAGAAATGCATAAAGAGAAGTAAATGCACATACTCTGTCGTCCTGGCCATAGCCTAAAATCATGCTTCTGTCAAAGCCTGCTTCACGAGCCTTACCTGCAGGAACAACTTCAAGTTCTGCAGAGAGGAAATCTTCCTCTTCAATATCGTAATCATCCTTAAGAGTCTTAAGAACCATGGCCTTAACGGGATCTTTTTCTTTCTTGTCTTCTTCACCCTTCTTGGCTTTAACAGTTAAGGGTCTGTTACCTACGATAATATCAAGAGCCTCGCCCTCGATAACCTTGGCAGCCTTCTTCTCTAACTGTTCCTGAGAAAGGTGGATAAGAAGGTCTGATACGAAGAATACGGGATCGTCCTCGTCCTCACCGATTGCAAGCTCAACGGTAGTTCCGTCCTTCTTAACAACTACACCGTGAAGTGAAAGCGGAATGGTAACCCACTGATACTTCTTAACGCCGCCGTAGTAGTGTGTATCAAGATATGCAATGTCTGTATCCTCGTAAAGGGGATTAGACTTAATATCCATTCTGGGGGAATCTATGTGAGCGCCAAGGATGTTCATACCCTTTTCAAGAGGCTCTTCACCGATGTTAAAAAGAATGATGCCCTTATTCATGTTAACGGCATAAATCTTCTCGCCCTTCTTGAGCTTGCCGCCTGCCTTGAGTCTCTCCTCAAGTTCAACGTAGCCTGACTTTTCAACCATGTTAACGATTACATTGACACATTCTCTCTCGGTCTTACCGTTGTCAAGAAAG
>JAFYDI010000061.1 GCA_017544835.1 Lachnospiraceae bacterium
AAGGTCGCCTGCGGGAACGCCGCCTGCACGCTCGGGTGAAAAAGCACCTTCGCCGTCAAGAGCGTTATTAACATCTACAATCTTGCCGCCCTTATGAGCACCTACGGATACACCGCCGCCCATGTGAACAACGATAAGGTTTAAATCTTCGTATTTCTTGCCGACTTCCTTGGCATATCTCTTAGCAACCGCTTTCTGGTTAAGAGCATGGAATACGGAACGTCTGGGAAGCTCGGGAACTCCCGAAAATCTTGCAATATCCGCAAGCTCGTCTACTACTACGGGATCAACGATAAAAGAAGGGATTCCGAGAGAATCACCGATTTCTCTGGCAAGCACACCGCCGAGGTTGGATGCATGCTGACCCTGCTTACCTACGATAAGGTCCTCAAGAAGAGCGTTGGAAACCTTGTAAGTGCCGCCGGGAATAGGCTTAAGCATACCGCCGCGACCTACGATAAAGTCAAGCTTGTTTAAGTCGAATTCTTTTTCCTTTAAAATGTTAAGGATAACTTCCTTACGGAAATCCTTCTGCTCATAGATGGAACCGTACTGAGCGATTTCCTCGGTGCTGTGACGAAGGGTCTCGTCAAAAAGAAGAGTCTCGTCGCTGAAAACACCGATTTTGGTAGATGTGGAACCGGGATTGATAATCAAACTGATATAAGCCATATTAGTTCTCCTTCTTCATGGACTCAGCTACTACAGCTGCAAGTGCGATAGAGTTAAGTTTAACTTCCATAGTGTCGGAACGGGATGTAAGGATTACGGGCGCCTTGGTGCCGGTAAGGATGTTTCCGTTCTTGCAGGGAATCATATGAACCATAGTCTTGTAAACAAGGTTTCCTGCGTGGATATCGGGGAATACAAGGATGTTGGCATCTCCGGCAACTTTTCTTCCGAGGGCGCCTTTTTCTTCTGCAGCTTCCTTGTAAAGAGCGATGTCCATGGAAAGAGGTCCTTCAACTACACAGTCCTTAATCTCACCTGCGTCCTGCATACGGGAAAGTTCTGCGGCATCAACTGTGCATGCCATCTTCTCGTTAACAGTCTCAAGAGCGGCAAGTACCGCAACCTTGGAATCGGTCACGCCGCAGGCCTTAGCCACATCAACGGTGTATTCAATCATGCATTTCTTATCCTCAAGAGTGGGATAAGGAATAAACGCAACGTCGGTAAGGAATAGGAGTCTGTCGATGCCGGGAAGTTCAAACACGCATACGTGAGAAAGAGGTTTGCCGGTACGAAGTCCCACTTCTTTGTCAAGAACGCTCTTTAAGAACTTGCCGGTAGGAAGAAGGCCCTTCATGTACATGTCGGCTTTTCCATCGTGAACAAGCTTAACCGCTGCAAGCGCGGCTTCCATATTATCCTTCTTGTCTATAATTTCGTAAGAAGAAAGATCCATGTTAATATCCTTTGCGATGGCGCGAATCTTGTCCTCGTCGCCTACAAGGATTGCATTGGCTATATTCTTCTCCTTGGCTGCTTTAACCGCTTCAAGGACCGGGGCATCCTCGGCACAGGCAACTGCAAGTGTCTTGGTGGGTAAATTTGTAACTTTGCTGATAATATCATCAAACTTTACTCTCATTTGTTCCTCCTGAAAACATATTCTTTTAACGGGCTTACCCGAAAATAATCATCGTTAAAATAATAACACTCTGTCTGAAAAAAGTCCATAGAAAAAGGGGGCTACGAGCCCCCTTTTGTATGTGTTTATTAACTTCTTAATGCGCTTAACTTTTCTGCATTGTCTATCATGCGAAGGACAACTTCCTGAACGTCTTCCACGATTTTCTCGTTCTGTTGTGTAGCTTCGCAAGTGGTGGTGGAGTGGGCGGATACCTGCTCGGTAATGGCGGATATCGTCTGAATGCTCTCCACGATTTCGTGATTGGCTGATACAAGCTTGGATACAACGCCCGTAAGATTCTGGGAATCGGTACGGATGTCTCTGATGCTGTCCACAATCTTTGAAAAGCTTTCGGATGTAACGGCTGCGGATTCGTTCTGAATCTTGTTGCTTTCTACCAAAGAATTAATAGCGGTTACAACCTCTCCCATCTCTTTGGTGATGCCTTCGATAAGCTCGCTGATGTTACCTGTAGCAGTCTGGGTCTGCCCTGCCAGGTTGGAGATTTCGGTAGCAACTACCGCGAATCCTCTGCCCGCTTCGCCCGCTCTTGCTGCCTCGATTGAAGCATTCAGCGCAAGAAGACTTGTCTGGCTTGCAACGCTCTTAATAAGGGCTACGATAGATTCCATCTGGGAAGTGGAGTTTTTAAGTTCTTCAACTTCCTTCATAACGGCCTCGCCCGCTTCGCCGGAAACCTTGGCCTGGTCGATAAGCTTGCCGATATTGTCGCGGCCTTCTCTTGCGGCCTGAACGGTAATATCAACGTTACTGCCGATGTTATCGGATGCTTCCGTTACCTTATCTATCTGAGCCTGAATTTCTTCAGTCTTAACTAACTGATTCTGAATACTCTCGGCGGAGTCTGTAGTACCGGTCTGAACTTCCTGCATGGATGCAAGTGTCTCCTGACTGGATGCGGTAAGCTGAGTCATCTTCTCGGATACTACGTTAACGTCGGTAATAAGTTCCTCGGATACCTTCATAACGCTGTCAAGAAGTTCCGTAGTCTTGGCACCGGCCGCGTCAATGGTAGCGATTCTGTCGTCGTTGACGTTACAGGTAAACTTATTACAAATAACCGAGTATGCACATACCATAAGCATACATGCGATTTCAATCTCAAAAGCTGCCATGCCGTAATTCTTCATGGTAACCACAATAGCATGTATAGCCGATATCAGCAAAACGCCTGACGCAATTCTTATAGAGAATCCAAAGTTGTTAAACAGTGTAACTACAAATACCATTGGAATCGCATATACGAATACCGACTGCTCGGGACTGGTAAAACAACATATAGCATAGAATATGCCGTAGCAGATACCCATTATGTCCTTGCAGTAATCCGTGGCGTTGTTCATTGAGTAGAGTACCCAACAAGCTACTACCGGTATAATATCGGCCGCCACTATTATCAGAAAGAGTCCGAGGGTCTTTTCGCCCTTCACAAACTGAACCACATAAGCCAAAAGAAGGATGGCCGAAATGATGGTGTAAAGAGTGTTCGCCGTCTTATTGACTCTTGCTTGTTCCATTTCGTTATTATTCATGCAATGTAACCTCCGTATGAATGCAATAGCGTTCAAAATACAAAGATATTTTAGCATAAATTGTCCGAAAATTCTATATATTTGTAGCGATTTTCGGTTAATTTTTCGTTATTTTTTAGACGTGGACAATTTATTTGTGCCGCTAAATATCTTCGCAGCCGCAAAAGAAACACACGGCACAGTCATAACAATTCCTATGCTTCCGCTGATAGCCATAATAAGCTCGATTGCCACAAAATCAGTGTTAAGGAGTCGGTTCATGCTTACGCCGTAAGAATATATCAGTACCATCATATTAAGCGAGCTTCCCGCGTATGCAAGCACCAGAGTATTGGCCATCGTGCCCATGGCATCGCGACCGATGTTGAGCCCCGACTTAAACAGTTTCTTAAAGCCTATACCGGGATTAAGGGTAGCAATCTCCGAAACTGAAGAAGCCACCGACATAGCCACATCCATTACCGCGCCGATAGCAGATATAAGTATCGCCGAAGTAAGCAATCCTCTTAACTTAATCGGATAAGACGACAGCAAAAGAAGCAGCGCCTCCGCCTCGTCAGTCTGATAAATGGTAAGGGAACCGATGCGCGCCGCAAGTTCACCCACCAAAGCCGCAAATACCACGCCACACATACAACCTATTGTGGCCGCAAGTGTTTTTCGGCCCGTTCCGCCTATCAGTATAAAGGCAAAAGCAGTAGTCACAAGCAGTATTCCAACCGTAGCCAATATAGGGTTAACGCCTTTAAACGCCAGAGGAATCAATATGAATACTATAGCTATGAATGTATAAACAAGCCCTGCAAAAGCAAGAACTCCTTTCTTGCCGCCCACTGCCGCAAGAACAGCAAGGAACAGTACTAAAAGGCCTACTATAAGGGGAATCCTGTAATAGTTGTGTATGCTTACCGAATAAACGCCTTCCTCGGTAGTGTCTATACGTACGCTTACCTTGTCACCTTCTTTGACCACTACGTTATAGAGAGCGCTCAAGTGGTTTCTGACAAAGCATATATCTCCCTTGTATCTTCCGGAAAGAATCTCCAGTTTGAAATCCATGCTGCCTTTTCTGACATTGTCGGTATTGGTGTCCACAACGGAATTGTCTTCTGTAACTGCAAGGACCCTGGCAGTCTCATACTCTGTACCAAAATTGTCTTTGAATACGAATCTGGGTCTGTCCTTATTGAGAAGTACCACCGTAATGACGGTTATAACTATGAAGGCTATTAACGCAGCTGTTTTAATCCAAAACTCTTTTTTCATAAATAATCCTGTGCTTATTACCCAAATGGCTCACGTTTCCGTGAGCCATTCAGTAACTTTAGATTTATGTAATTAGTTCTTACCGAATCTTAAGAACTTTCCGTCTTCACCGAAGATTGCGTGATCTCTGTGATCGATAAGTCCGTTGGTGTTGCTGATGTAGTAATGACCCTTAGCGATTTCGCCGGTTCCCTTTACATAGTAGAGGTCCTCGCCTATCTTAACAAGTCCTGCGTAGCCGCGTCTGCCCTCTACATAGTAGTATGTAG
>JAFYDI010000062.1 GCA_017544835.1 Lachnospiraceae bacterium
ACAGGATATCCTATCTTGCCTGCCACTTCAAGGGCTTCCTCGGTGGTAACGGCCATACCTGCTTCGGGCATGGGAATTCCGAGTTTGTCCATCATGGCTCTGAACTGGTCTCTGTCTTCCGCAAGGTCAATAACTTCGGGAGAAGTACCAAGAATCTTAACACCGTTCTTCTTAAGTTCTGCGGCAAGGTTAAGAGGTGTCTGTCCACCGAACTGAGCGATTACGCCAAGAGGCTTCTCTTTGTTGTAAATGCTGAGAACGTCTTCAAGTGTAAGAGGCTCAAAATAAAGTTTGTCGGATGTATCGTAGTCGGTTGAAACGGTCTCGGGGTTACAGTTAACGATGATGGTCTCAAAACCGAGTTTCTTAAGTGCGAGTGCCGCATGAACGGAGCAGTAGTCAAACTCAATACCCTGACCGATTCTGTTGGGGCCGCCGCCCAGAATCATAATCTTCTGTTTGTCGGTGTTGACAGGGTTCTTGTCGGGAGCGTTGTAAGTTGAGAAGTAGTAAGCGCTGTCCTGTGTACCGCTTACATGTACGCCTTCCCAGGCTTCCTCTACACCGATGGAGATACGCTTGTTGCGGATGCTCTCCTCGGATACTTCAAGAAGTTTGCTTAAGTATTTGTCGGAGAAACCGTCTTTTTTGGCCTTTGTAAGTGCCTCGTCGGAAGGAAGGGAGCCTTTGCCTTTAAGGAGTTCTTCTTCTTCCTCCACAAGTTCCTTCATCTGGTTAAGGAAGTAATGCTTAACCTTGGTGAGTTCGAAGATTTCGTCGGCGGTTGCGCCCTTACGAAGTGCTTCGTATATGATGAAATAACGCTCGCTTGAAGGAGTTGCAAGCATCTTTAACAATTCTTCTTTGGACTTGGAGTTAAAATCCTTGGCCCAGCCCAAACCGTAACGTCCGGTCTCCAAGCTTCTGATGGCCTTCTGGAAGGCTTCCTTGAAGTTCTTACCGATGCTCATTACCTCACCTACGGCGCGCATCTGAGTGCCGAGCTTGTCCTGAACGCCTTTGAACTTTTCAAATGCCCAGCGAGCGAACTTAATTACTACGTAGTCGCCGTCGGGAACGTACTTATCAAGTGTTCCGTACTTACCGCAGGGAATCTCATCAAGAGTAAGTCCGCTTGCAAGCATTGCGGATACAAGAGCAATCGGGAAGCCTGTTGCCTTGGATGCAAGTGCGGAGGAACGGGAAGTTCTGGGGTTAATCTCTATTACAACGATTCTTCCGGTCTTGGGATCGTGACCGAACTGAACGTTGGTACCGCCGATTACGCCTACTTCATTGACAATCTTGTAGGCCTGACGCTGTAATTCTTTCTGAACGTCTTCCGAAATGGTAAGCATGGGAGCCGAGCAGAAAGAGTCGCCGGTGTGAACTCCGAGAGGATCGATGTTCTCGATGAAACATACGGTAATCATCTGACCCTTCGCATCTCTTACTACTTCAAGTTCGAGCTCTTCCCATCCGAGAATTGATTCCTCTACAAGAACCTGTCCTACCAAAGAAGCCTTAAGACCTCTTTCACATACGGTGGTAAGCTCTTCTTTATTGTATACAAGGCCGCCGCCTGCGCCACCCATGGTGTATGCGGGACGAAGTACTACGGGGTAGCCGAGTCTGTCTGCAATATCAAGCGCTTCCTGAACAGAGTAGGAAACTTCGCTTCGAGCCATCTCAATACCGAGTTTCTCCATGGTCTGCTTGAACTCAATACGGTCTTCACCTCTCTCGATGGCGTCAATCTGCACACCGATTACCTTAACACCGTATTTATCGAGGATGCCCTTGCTTGCAAGCTCGGAGCAGAGGTTAAGACCCGACTGTCCGCCGAGGTTGGGAAGGATTGCGTCGGGACGTTCCTTGGCAATAATTGCCTCAAGTCTCGTAACGTTAAGCGGCTCAATGTATGTCTCATCGGCAATTCCGGGGTCTGTCATTATTGTGGCAGGGTTGGAATTGACCAGAACAATTTCGTAGCCTAACTTTCTTAATGCTTTACAAGCCTGTGTACCTGAATAGTCGAACTCACAAGCCTGTCCGATGATGATAGGACCGGAGCCTATAATCAACACTTTCTTAATATCGTTTCTTTTGCCCATTTTGTGTCTCCTTTGCACTAAAAATTAATGGTAAAGAAAAAACCTCCGGTAAAAGAGGTTTATAATCCTTTGAAATATTCAACATTAGAAGTAATATTTCCCTTAAATACCGCTGAACCGGCAACGATAACATTGGCGCCGGCGTCAAGAATCATGGAGATATTGTCCCTGGTAACTCCTCCGTCGATTTCAACGTCAACGGAAAGGCCACGCTCGTCGATTTCATGACGAACCGCCTGTATCTTGGGAGTGGTGATATCCATATATTTCTGCCCGCCGAATCCGGGCTCAACTGTCATAACGAGAACCATCTCGACCTTGTTAAGATAGGGGAATAAACAATCCACGGGAGTTGCGGGCTTAATGGACAAGCCGGCCTTACATCCCGCCGCGTGAATGGCGTCTATAGTGGCATCCACATCACCGCAGGCTTCGTAATGAACCGTGATGATATCTGCGCCGCACTGAGCAAATTCCGTAATGTAACGGATAGGCTCAACAACCATGAGATGTACGTCAAAAACCTTGTCGGTGGCACTGCGGATGGAAGTGATAACGGGCATTCCAAAAGAAATAGAAGGGACAAAGGAACCGTCCATTACATCAATGTGGATGTAATCGGCGCCTGCCTGCTCAAGCTCCTGTAACTGTTGTCCCAGTATTTTAAAATCTGCCGCCAAAATCGAAGGTGATAAAATCATTTCCAATCCCTTTGTGCGAGGTTTTTGCTATCCATAATAATTTAATTCACTTTACGCCTATTTTCAAGAACTTTTTTGTAAAAAATCAGCCTCGATTTATAAATAGTTGTTGGTAGTTTTCACTTATCACATCAACTTAAGAAGGTCTTCGTATGTCTCGCGCTTTCTGATAAGCTTAAGGCTACCGTCAGACTTAACAAGCACCTCTGCCGGTCTCGGACGTGAGTTGTATGTTGAACACATGCTATAACCGTAGGCACCAGTATCAAGAACGCATACAAGGTCGCCTTTTATAGCCTTCGGAAGCGGTCTGTCCTTGCAAAGAAGGTCACCCGACTCACAGATGTTACCGCAAACATTCTGCTCTGTGAGACTGTCTCTCGAAACAGGCTTACCGTCTCTTAATATCTCAATATCATGCCATGAATCATACATGGAGGGACGCACAAGCACATTCATACCGATATCGGTTCCGATGAAGTGATGACCGGAGTTATCCTTGGTCGCGTGCACTCTTCCGAGTATTACACTGCCTTCTGCCACGCAATATCTTCCGGGCTCCGACTTAAAGAGGGGAGCCTTGCCGTAGTCTGCGACAAAAGAATCAATAATGGGCTCAAGACGCTTCTTGAATGATTCCATGTCGTATTCCGGCTGGTCGTCAAGCTTATGATAAGGAATACCGTAGCCACCGCCAAAGTCAATGAATTCAAGATTGTCGAAGCGCTTTGCTATTCTTAACAGATTGGTGACCGCATCAAGGTAAGGATCGGGCTCCATGAAGAGGGAGCCGATGTGCTGGTTGATACCTGCGATTGTAAGATTATATTTGTCACAAATCTTGAAAATCTCGTCAATATCGGATTCGGAAATACCAAACTTCGTCTTCTTGCCGCCGGTTACGACCTTCTCATGATGTCCTGCGCCTACACCGGGGTTGATACGAACCGCGCACTTTCCTCCGGGATTGAGCTCGCCGTACTGCTCAAGCTGAGAGAGGGAATCGCAGCTGGTCATAATATTTCTGTCAATTGCGTACTGCATCTCTTCTCGTGACACATTATTGGGGACAAAGAAAATCCTGTCGTAAGGAAAGCCTGCCGCCTCAAGCATCCTGATCTCGCCTTCGCTCATGGCATCGCAGTTAACGCCTTCTTCGAGTGCCATCTTAAGGATGTGAATGTTGGTATTGGCCTTAACCGAATAATTAGCGGTATAAGGGTACTTGGTAATTACCTGTGCAACGCTTTTCATGTGGGCACGAATGACGTCTTCGTTGTAGACATAGACAGGTGTGCCGTATTCCCTCGCTATATCTTCGGGATTGTTACCTTTGAAAAAATCAACGTGGTTGATGTATGAATCCATAGTAATCTCCTGCGTGAATTATAATAAGTGAGCTCTGATTTCGTCGCCGGAAAGAGGGCTTAAGTATGCGGGTGCAATGTCAAATACGGTCTTGCAGCCTGTTACGCCTTCTTTGTTAAGTCTGTCGATAGCGCGAGCATATGCTACAAGTACGGAAGCGGTGAACTCAGGGTTAGAGTCAAGCTTTAAGCTGTACTCGATGATAGCCTTGTTCTCCTTGTTCCAGCCGATTGAGCCTGAGCGGAATACGAAACCGCCGTGAGGGATACCAGCGTGGTCGCGCTTTAATTCTTCTTCGGTGATGAAGTGTACGGTGGTGTCGTACTCATCGAAGTAGTTGGGCATTGTCTTGATTTCTTTTTCAATGCGGGCTAAATCTGCGCCTTCTTCAGCTACTACGAAGCATTCTCTGGTGTGCTTCTGTCTGGTGGTAAGTGTAGGGTTCTCGCCGGCTCTTACTGCCTTTAATGCTTCGGGAACAGGGATGGTGTACTGCTTGCCGTCCTTAACGCCGTCGATTCTTCTGATAGCATCGGAGTGACCCTGGCTTACGCCCTTGCCCCAGAAGGTGTAGTCGTTACCGTCGGGAAGAATGCAGTTAGCATATAATCTGTTAAGCGAGAACATACCGGGATCCCAGCCTGCGGAAATAAGGGCTGTGTGGCCGTTTGCCTTAGCTGCCTTATCAACGTTGGCAAAATGCTCAGGAATACGAGCGTGAGTATCGAAGCTGTCGATTACGTTAAAATACTGAGCGTACTCGGGAGTCATCTTGGGAAGGTCTGTAGCACTTCCGCCGCAGATGATGAGTACGTCGATATCGTCCTTGTAGTTTAAAATTTCGCTTACATTCTTAACCGCTACGCCGTCTGTAAGAATCTTAACGGTTGCGGGGTCTCTTCTGGTAAATACGTATTTAAGCTCTACGTCCTTATTCTGTTTAACGGCACACTCTACGCCTTTGCCTAAGTTACCGTATCCGAGTATTGCAAGTTTCATATGTCTATGTCCTCCTTGAAGTTGTTTTGTATTAGTAAGATTTTATTTCTCAATGCTTCCTTCATGACCAGCACTAGATTGCTCTGGCCAGAATAGAGGCATTTATCGTCATCGTTATTATTAAGCGTACCGGTAAGGACAAAAGAAGAATCCGTGATAAATCGTAGCTGCCCTTTCTCCGGTGTGGTCTTGTAAATTGTAGCGCCCTTAAGCTCAAAGTTGTCGGTTAAGATAACCACCTTCTTGCCCGCTTGCACCAGTGTTTCGAGGTCGTCACGGTACTCTGTAAGAAGCATTGCCTCAGCCAGAATGTAAAGCCTTAACTCACACTTATCAAGCATGTCCGAAATCTTATTCTTGATATTGGCGGTTCCGTTTATTGTGATGTAGCCTTCCGACATGTCCGCCTTGCCCGGCGCATGCTCCGCCAGTTCCTTGGCCCGCTTTTGAAGGTCTTTGAGCACATTGCCCGTGAATACATTCACGTCTTCGGGTGTGTATTTCGTGACTTCGCCTTCATACACGTACGCTGCGCCCTTGTCCACAAGACTGCTGAGGGACCCATAGGCATTGGACCTTGAGATGCCCGTTTCCTTGGCCACTTCGTAGCCTGTCATGGTGCCGTGCTTGAGTAACGCTTCGTATATAAGCGCCTCCTGACCCGTCAGCCCAAACGCTCTTAAATTGTCCAAAAATGCTTTATCCGACATGCTTTTACCGTAGTGTTCCTTTTTGGTACTACGTGAATAGTACTATGAGTTTTTTATTTTGTCAATAAAATATCTATAATCCCGGAATTCTTAATGATAAATTCCGGGATTGTATGCGGTCGTCATATGGTTGCCTGCGCGAGCGCAGCAGCCGCATGGCTCGTCGCAATACAAAAAAAGAAGCCCTCTTTCGAAAGCTTCTTGATTGTCACTATTTAGTTGCCGGGCCGTTCTTCTCGATGCAGGCCTTATAATTCTTCATGGAGTCCCACATTCTTACAAGGAACATTGCGCTCACTACTACGATTCCGAGCGCTCCTACAAGCTTAAGCCCGTTGACCGGAAGCATGGAACAAATCGTAAACACGAAAACCGCCACCCACGCTCTGAACAACTTGGCGCTGTAGAACTCGGCATTTCTCTTAATCTCCATATCCCTGATGCCTCGCACCACAAGATAGCAAAAGAAAAGCGTTGCCGTATTATACAGTATCTCAACCACAAACGTGGACATCTTATCGCTGGAAAGCAGGTTAAACATGGTCAAAATGTACTTGGCCGTTGATGCAAAGATGAAGACAATCGATGCGGGAATAAGCTTCTTAAACGTCTGACTCTCGGGAGTTAACTCCACAAGTCCTCTCCACACAAGCACAAATCCCACAAAATCAGGCAGTCCCAGCGTAAGCCCCCACAGCTTAAACGTCAAATATGCAAAAGGAAATTTGAATATAAAAAGAAATCCCCAAAATAAATATGCCATGTATCTATCCTCCGTGTTACTTAGTACAGTATACAGCAATT
The DNA here is from genome assembly GCA_017544835.1 of Lachnospiraceae bacterium. Taxonomy (GTDB): domain Bacteria; phylum Bacillota; class Clostridia; order Lachnospirales; family Lachnospiraceae; genus UBA1258. The sequence continues at coordinate 6,697 of JAFYDI010000062.1, forward strand.
GTGCGGTTCTCGCCACAAAAAAATGGCGGTACCCGCAGGTACCGCCAAGTGTTTATTTGGCCGTTCTGAAAATGTAGTCTATGTAAGGTGTGTCCTCGAAACATAAGTATGTTCCGTAAGTCGGAACCGTGCAGGACATTACCTTAATTCCTGCGGGCACGAGTATCTGGTAGCCTTTGGTGGACATGAATACTGCAGGGTGGTCGGATGAGCCGTGGGAAATGTACTTGGCTGTGTTGCAGAGGTCTGTCCAGGATATGTCGTCTTCGCCGCGGCCGCTTAGAAGCTCTTTCTTGGACCAGTCGAAGTAGTTCCACCAGATGTCAGCGGCGCCGTGGTACTGCCTTGCTGTGGTGGGGTTCTCGGAGAGGAGAGTTGCTCCGCTCTTGGAAATAAAGGTCATTGCTCCGCTTCTCTTCTCAATCTTGACTGTCAGTTTTTCAAGTCTTATCTCAAGTGAGTCGCGCATGTCGGCGCATATCCATTTTACCGCAGGGTTGCGTTTTACTTCTTCCGGGAGCGCCTTAAGCTTGTCGACCGAACCCTTGGCAAATGTCACTCTGACAGTTTCGTCAGAAATGGGTGTGATGGTCAAAGTGCCGTAACCGCCTACGATTTCGACTTTGGTCTTGTCTTTGTTCATCCATCTGACTCCGTTGTCAATCTTACCGTGGCCTATGGGTTTAAGCGCCGAAGTCTCGGGCATGGTGCCGAATTCCGACTTAAATTGCTTGGCAGGCTTTTCGGCAGGCATTTTGTAAGGTGCCTCGGGTTTGTAGGCCGTAGGCATTTTGATAGTCGCGCGGGAGTGTGCCGGCGTATTCAAGGGAGTTCTTGCCGTTACCGCGTGAACCGTAGGCTTGGGCTTAGCAACCGGCTTATCGGGCTCTGACTTAATGGTGTTTACCACAATCTTCTTGGGGCCGTATTTGTCTCGAAGCGCCCTCTCTCTGTCGCCGTCAAGCGCATGTTCCCTCGCGATTTCCTCGCGGGTTTTAAACTCTTCTTCGTACACATAAGGCTTGATATGGAAGTCGTCTTCGGCAAAAGAAATATTCTTTCTATCCTCAGGTATCGGGTCAGCCACCAGTCCTGTGAGCTCGCCGTTGTAGAACACCGCAAGTTCATGAAGTGCTCTGGTTGCCGCCACATATAAAAGCTTCGCGTAGCCGTCTTCCTTGGGATAGGCTTCACTCGACGCATCGTATATTATTACGGCATCGAACTCAAGACCCTTCGAGTACTCGATGGGTATTACGTAGATTCCGCTTGAAAATTCCGTATCTTCGCCCGAGAAGTACTTAACCTCGGTGAGGTTGTTCATGTATTCATAGACCGTTTTAGCCTCTGCGCTGTCTTTGCAGATTACAGCAATCGTTTCGTATTCTTTGGCCTTCATATCAAGAGCGCGCTTTACGACTGCTTTCTTAAGCGACTCTTCGTCAGCACACTTTTCACACTCTACCTTGTCGCCGTGGCGCACAATCGGCTCCACAGGATATATCGGGAAGGTTCCGTGGCGGAGGATGTCGGTAGCAAACTCCGAAATCTCAACGGTATTACGGTAACTCTTCTTAAGCAATCCAAAGTAGTCATACTTATCCGGAAGCATGACTTTCTTAAGTTCTTCCCAGTCCGAGAGGCCGCAGCCGAAGTTGATGTTCTGGGATACGTCGCCCATGATGGTGAATGTACACTTGCTCATGCAGTACTTAAGCGAGTTGTATATCATCATGCCAAAGTCCTGAGCTTCGTCGATTACCACGTGACTTGCTTCCTGGATGACCTCGCTTTCTTTGATACGCTTGTAGATGTATGCAAGCGATGCAAGGTCGTATAAGTCCGGCGTATTCTTCTCGTAGATTATGTCAGGGTTCTTCGCCTGCTCGGCCAATGCAAACATCTCGTACAAGTCAAATACCGAGTCTTCCCAGAAAAACCTGTTGAAGTAGTTGGTATACTTTTTGGTGAGTTTTCTTTGCTCCTCAACGTTATAGGAGTAATACTTACCGTATATCTCGTTCTCGAGCTTAGTCATGAGTACGTCGTTCATGCGCTCGAACTTGCGGGCCATGGGCCAGTCTGGGTACTTGTGAATGACCTCTTCGATGTCTGCGCGGCCCATAATCAGGTGGTTGTTCTTCTCGATTCTGATGTCTTCGCGGGGGATGTGGTCCCACTCAACCTTGTCGCAGAACTTTTTAAGTCGCTTGAACCACTCGCCGGTTCCCTTAATGCCTATGCTTTTTTCTTTCTTGTCAAAAGCACGAACCTTGTACTTCTTCTTGTCCCAGTCTTCGTAGAGAAGTCTTGTGAAGAGCTCCTCCATGGTCATCTGGCGCACCCCGTATACATCAAGATCCGGAAGAACGCCGGTGATGTAGTTAAGGAGCACTTTATTACTGCCTACGATATAGAAGCCGTCGGGCTTAAATTCCACATCGTAGTTATAGAGTATGTATGATATTCTGTGCATGGCAACCGTTGTCTTACCGGAGCCCGCACTTCCCTGCACCAACACGTTGTGGCGGGGATTCTTACGTATTACTTCGTTCTGTTCCTGCTGAATCGTCGCGATGATTTCGCTTAGGACATTTCTCTTGCTCTTAGACAGATACTTCGTCAGCAGATCGTCATTGGCTACCACGTCGGAATCGTAGAAGTCCTTGATGGCGCCTTCCTCGATTTCGTAGGTGCGCTTTCTTTTTAAATCAACTCTGAAGATTCCTTCCTGCGGCACCTTGTAGTTGCATATTCCGAGGCTGTGGTCGTAATATACGGACGATATCGGCGCGCGCCAGTCGATAACTTCAGGCTCCGACGGGTTCATGGCTATAACCGTCTTGCCTATGTAGAAGGTCTCGCGCTTACCCGCCTCCGAATCCTCAATGTCGATTCGGCCAAAGAAAGGCTTCTTGCCGGCCCTCTCGGCTCTTCGCATCTCGTTACGTACTTCGTTAAATCTTGCGTCGGTGTTGAACCATTGCGCCAGGCCTTCCTTGTCATCCACGTCGTACACTTCGCGTAATGACTTCAAATCGTCCTGGAGCTGAGCCGCCTGCTGCTTAACTCCCTTGAGCTTGTCTTCGGCGATTTGTCTTACCTTATTAAGTTTTTTCTCTTCGTCTTCCCGGGTTGTTCCGTAGAAAGTTCCGGTTAACTTCTTCTCGCTCATGTATCTTCTCCTTTATTGTTCCTACATCTTAGCAGAGATTTCCAAAAAGGTATAGACTTGTATTTCAAAATATGCTATCATGCATAATGAAGTGTGCGATATGAATCCGGTGCCGATGCATCGGTTATTTTTTTGCCCAAATCTGCACAGACACAGAACGCAAAAATGCCCCGAACGAATACTCGTCCGAGGCATTATCTTTAACTGTAATTATTTAAGGAATTCCTTAATGTCGGCATATACGCCCTTACCGTCGAGATGATACTTCTCAACAAGTGCGGAAGCGGAACCGGACTCACCGAAGACGTCCTGCATACCAAGCTTCTTAACGGGTACGGGATGCTTAGCGCAAAGTGCGTCACATACTGCACTGCCGAGACCGCCGATAACGGAATGCTCTTCAACGGTTACAACCTTACCGGTCTTTGTAGCGCTCTTAACGATGATGTCCTCATCAAGGGGCTTAATGGTGTGGATGTTGATAACTTCAGCATCGATACCGTCAGCCTTGAGCATTTCTGCTGCCTGAAGAGCGGAATCTACACAGATACCTGTGGCAACGATTGTTACGTCCTTACCTTCTTTAAGAAGAACGCCCTTGCCCATCTCGAACTTGTAGTCGGGACGATCATTGATAACCGGAACTGCTGCACGACCGAAACGGATGTATACGGGGCCTTCGTACTCAATTGCTGCACGAACTGCTGCCTTAGCCTCTACATCATCAGAGGGGCACATAACTACCATGCCGGGGATGGTGCGCATAAGTGCAAGGTCTTCGTTACACTGATGAGTAGCACCGTCTTCACCTACGGTAATACCTGCGTGGGTAGCACCGATTTTAACATTTAAATGAGGGTAACCGATTGAGTTACGAACCTGCTCGTAAGCACGTCCTGCTGCGAACATTGCAAAAGAAGATGCAAAAGGAATAAGTCCTGTTGTTGCAAGTCCGGCAGCGATACCCATCATGTTACATTCTGCGATACCGCAGTCGAAAAATCTGTCGGGATATGCTTTCTTGAATACGCCTGTCTTGGTAGCTGCAGCAAGGTCGGCATCAAGAACTACGAGGTTGGGGAACTCTGCACCGAGTTCTTTCAAAGCATTTCCGTAGCTTTCTCTGGTAGCGATTTTAACTACTTCTGACATAATGCTTCACCTACTTTCTCAAGATCTGCCATAGCGATAGCGTACTCCTCATCGTTGGGAGCCTTACCGTGCCATCCGCAGTTGTTCTCCATGAAGGATACGCCCTTACCCTTTACAGAATGAGCGATGATAACTGTGGGCTGACATTTGGTCTCTCTTGCTTCTTTAAATGCGGCTCTGATTTCGTCGAAATCATGAGCGTTAATCTCAATCACGTGGAAACGGAATGCCTTGAACTTGTCTGCGAAAGGCTCTGCAGAACAAACTTCTTCAAGCTTACCGTCGATCTGAAGTCCGTTGTAGTCAAGGATTACGCAAAGGTTGTCAAGCTTTCTGTGGCCTGCAAACATTGCTGCTTCCCAAACCTGACCTTCTTCGGCCTCACCGTCGCCTACTAAGCAGTATACACGGTTGCCCTTACCCTGAACCTTAGCACCAAGAGCCATACCAACGGCTGCGGAGATACCCTGTCCGAGGGAACCCGAAGACATATCTACACCGGGAATGTGTATGCAGGGATGTCCCTGAAGATATGAACCAAGCTTACGAAGTGTCTTTAAGTCTTCAACCGGGAAGTATCCGCGGTTGGCAAGGGTTGAATAAAGGCCGGGAGCTGTGTGTCCCTTGGAAAGAACGAAACGGTCTCTGTCTTCCTTATTAGGATTCTTGGGATCGATGTTCATCTCTTCAAAATAAAGATACGTATAGATATCTGCTGCCGAAAGCGATCCGCCGGGATGACCCGCCTTAGCGCTGTGAACGGCGGTCAAGATACCCTTACGAACTTCATTAGCCATTTTTTGAAGTTCTAAGTTAGTCATGATGCCTCCTAAAAATGTTGTTATTATACTATCCTAAGCTACAAATTAGCACATTTAAGAACCTGAGTCCATTAAACTTCATGCTAAATATTTATCAATTATTGCTAATTGCCAAAGAAAGGCCTTTTACTGCTCTTTCTGTCCGTAGTAAGCGTTGGCACCGTGCTTTCTGTAATAGTGCTTGTCCTGAAGCTCCTGAGGTGCGGGCTTAACTTCGGGATTAATAAGCTCTGTTCTGAAAGCCATCTTGGCAACTTCTTCAAGAACCACTGCATTGTGAACAGCTTCATGAGCATTCTTGCCCCAGGTGAAGGGTCCGTGATTCTTGCAGAGTACTGCGGGAACTGCCATGAAATCTTTGTCCTTGTAGTAGTCAACAATCAAAAGACCGGTGTTCTTCTCATAAGCGCCTTCAATCTCATCCTTGTTAAGGCATCTTAAGCAGGGAACCTCGCCGTAGATATAGTCTGCATGAGTGGTGCCGTAGCAGGGAATGCTTCTGCCGGACTGGGCCCAGCTAGTAGCATATGAAGAATGAGTATGTACCACACCGCCGATATCGGGACATGCCTTGTAAAGCTCTAAGTGTGTAGCGGTGTCGGAAGAAGGATTGTAGCGACCCTCTACCTTCTCGCCCTTAAGGTTCATAACCACCATATCTTCGGGAGTAAGCTTATCATAATCAACGCCGCTTGGCTTAATTACAAACAATCCGCTTTCTCTGTCGATTCCGCTTACATTACCCCAGGTAAAAGTAACAAGCTCGTACTTGGGAAGAAGCATGTTGGCTTCGTATACTTCTTTTTTCAACTGTTCTAACATTTCAAACCTCCGTATGTGCAATCGCACAAACTATTATTTAACAGCTTTAACTGCTGCTCTTTCCACTTCAATAGCTTTCTTGTAAGCCTCGATGTATTCGTCAAATCCCTTAACGTCTGCTGCGTCGGGGGCGATGGTTTCTTTCTTCATGCCGGTGAATACACGGTTTGTAAGGTAAGCATCAAGAGTCTCGCCTGCTGCCTTCTGTGCCATGAAGTTAGCAAGAACTGCCATACCCCAAGCGCCGCCTTCGCCTGCAGTCTCCATTACGGAAACGGGTGCGTTGAGTGCTGCCGCAAGGATAGACTGGCCTACGCCCTTGGTCTTGAATAATCCGCCGTGACCGGTGATGGAATCAACTTTAACGCCTTCTTCTTTGAACAGGATATCACATCCGATCTTCAAAGTAGCAAGGGATGCATAGAGGTTACTTCTCATGAAGTTGGCAAGGTTCATCTTGGCATTCTGCTCGCGTACGAATAACGGACGACCTTCATCAAACTTGGTAACGCCTTCGCCTGAGAAGTAGTTAAAAGAAATCAGCCCGCCGGCGTTCTTGTCGCCTTCCAAAGCCTTATTGTAAAGAACCGAGAAGAGCTTGGTCATGTCAACGGATACGCCGTAGCTCTCCAAGCTTTCCTTAAACAGGTTAACCCATGCATTCAAGTCTGAAGTACAGTTATTGCAGTGTACCATACCTACGAGGTCGCCTGCGGGAGTTGTAACAAGGTCGATTTCCTCATAAACCTTGGTAAGAACCTTTTCAAGTACTACCATTGCAAATACGCTGGTGCCGGCAGAAACGTTACCGGTACGAACCTTAACTGCGTTGGTAGCTACCATACCTGTGCCTGCATCGCCTTCGCAGGGAGCAACGGGAACGCCTGCTTCAAGTTCGCCGCTTTCATCAAGGAATGCTGCGCCTTCTTTGGTCAATGTACCTGCGTTCTCACCTGCAACCACAACCTTCGGGAAGATGTCGCGAAGCTTGTAAGGCATTCCTTCTTTGGCAAGTAAAGCATCGAACTTGCCAACCATTTCAGCATCGAAATCTCTTGTAGCGGGGTCAACCGGGAACATACCGGAAGCTTCGCCTACGCCCATAAGCTTCTCGCCGGTAAGCATCCAGTGAATGTAGCCTGCAAGAGTGGTCTGGAAAGCAATGTCCTTAACGTGTGATTCCTTGTTAAGAATCGCCTGATAAAGGTGAGCGATGCTCCAACGCTGAGGAATATTGTAATTAAACTCCTTGGTAAGCTTGGCAGCCGCTTCTTCGGTGATGGTGTTGCGCCAGGTTCTGAAAGGAACGAGGAGCTTGTCGCTCTTGTCAAAAGCAAGATAACCGTGCATCATGCCACTGATACCGATGGCAGCAAGCTTCTTAATACCAACTCCGTATTTATTTTTAACGTCTTTTTTAAGGTCGCTGTAGCAGGTCTTGAAACCTGTGTGAATCTCCTCCAAAGGATAAGTCCAGATACCGTTATCAAGGTGATTCTCCCAGTCAAAGCTTCCCTGTGCGATGGGGGTGTTCTTGTCATCTACAAGAACCGCTTTAATACGTGTGGAACCGAACTCTATACCGAGAACCGCCTTTCCGTCTTCAATAAGTTTCTTGATGTCTTCGCTTGTGTAGCCCATAAAACCTCCTTAAATCCTGCGCTCTGAGCGCTGCTCTTTTCTCTTTTATTATATATTTTTAACGCTTCCGCGTTCTTTGACTTCAGTAATGAATTCCTTGGTGGCATCGAATTTCGGATTGTCGATTAGCTTAATCAGATTCTCCGCCGCAACGCGCCCAAGCTCCGCCATAGGATGCGGACATGACGTAATCTTCACATCTCCAAGCCTTGCAAGGTCTGAGTCGTCCATGCTGATAACAGACACATCTTCGGGCACTTTCTTACCCTTAGATTGCAGGTAATTGATGAACTCGCGCGCCACCTTATCATTATAGCAGAATACCGCCGTACAGTCTTTAAGTCTCTTCATTAAATGACTGTCAAACATATCGTTGCCGCCCTCATCGCTTGTGTCATACCACACCACAAAATCCGACGGATTCTTCTCACCCTGCTCATAAAGCGCCTGCCTGTAGCCTGCGAACCTCAAATGCCCCTGACCGTCATCCATCTTAAGAATCGCCCCGATGCGCTTATGTCCCTTGGCAATCAAGTACCTCGTCGCCATGTAAGCCATCGCCTCATCATTAAGCGATACATGCGGAATATCCGTCTCCCTGTAATAGGTATTTATAAAAAGAACGGGCACACCCTTCTCCCTGAGACTCTCATAAATCTCAAGGTTGGGATTGGGAAGCGCACTCTTGACGGGTTCCATTATGATACCGGCCACGTCTTCTTTGGCCAGGATATCAGTTAAGACTTCGCGCTCTTTCTCAAACTGGTTGTCGGTAAAAGAAAGCTGCATGCTGTAGCCCTTCTGCGACAAAGTGGCCTCTATACCTTTAATAATCTTAGGGAAAATATAGTTCTCGACATACGTAGTCACCACGGCTATACGATCGGAAGAAAAGCCCTTGCGAAGGCGCACAAAAGTACCGCTTCCACGCTTGCTGACCAAAATGCCTTCAAGCTCAAGCGCTTTAAAGCCGCGGCGAACCGTATCCCTGCTTACCCCAAACTTGTTGGTAAGCGCATTCTCGGAAGGTACCTTGTCGCCATCCTTAAGGCTTCCCGCCGCTATTTTCTTCTTAATGTAATCTGTGATGATTTCGTACTTGGAATTCTGCATAGCCTAGTTGTATGTATGTTAATTGTGATGTCAGCAGCAAGTTGTATGTGACTTGTATGCCTACTTGTTTATAGATTATCCCTATTTTACCGAAAATACAATAATAGAAAACTTTATTTTCCGATTTAGTTGTAGTCATACAAGTTGTATGGTGGTATCATCTGTCTTAGGACAAAAAGGAGAATTACAATATGGAAACTACACAGAAAAAAGGATTGACGGGCTTTGTCATCAAAGTTATCGCCATCGTAACAATGTTTATCGATCACTGCGGAGCGGTGTTCATCGAACGACAGATGACCCGAATCATGTTCGCCAATCCGACAAGCTACATAACAGACCCGACTTATCAGAAATTAAGTCTAATAGACATGGTAATGAGACTAATCGGTCGCATGGCCTTCCCGATTTTTATTTTCCTCCTCGTACAGGGCTTTATTTATACGAGGAATCGCGCAAAATACGCTATTCGCCTCGGCCTCTTCGCCCTGATTTCGGAAGTCCCCTTCGACATGGCTTTCAAGAATACCTATTTCACCATGTCTTACCAGAACGTTTTCTTTACACTGCTTATGGGCTTCCTGTTCATGTGCGTGGCAGACTTCATTTATAAAAAGAAGGTTGCTCCCATCCTTGGATATATAGGTATCGTTCTCGGTTCCGCTTCCCTTGGATACCACTTGGCAATTAACACCCGTAAGATTCTCATTCCCTTAGGCTTTAAGCCTCTTGAGGGGCCGGCATTGTATGGTACAGCCGCATTCTTCGCAGTCGCAATTGTAGTAGCTGAAATTATTATATGCCGTCATAAGCCTTTCGAAGAATTATCCAAGCTTGCTCTCAGTGTTTTGGTACTCTCCGCATTTATGTGGGGTGCCGACTTCCTCGCTACAGACTACGGTGCAGGCGGCGTACTCGCCATCGCTATGGCTTACGCATACAGAAAGAAACCGTTGAGCAGTTTTGTGGCTGCAACAGTCGTCCTTACAATAATGAACTTCATCGAAGCATTTGCCTTCATCGATGTCCTGTTCATCAAAAAATATAACGGCGAAAAGGGCAAGAGCATGAAGTATTTCTTCTATGCGTTCTATCCTTGCCATCTGTTGGTGATTGCGCTGGTAGCGAAATTTCTTTTGGGATTATAGAAAAAACACCGGGTGTGGAATAATCCACACCCGGCTCTTTATTGTCTCTACTCCATGCATAATGTCATAGCTGGCATCCATTTACTTGACTATATTTCCAATTATTGGATAATAATGGGGCCCTCTTTGCTCTTGAATACTGCCTTCTCTTTATCGTCATAGTTTTCTTTATAAAATTCAATCCACTCCTCCCCGCTAACATATTTATCGCCTAATACCATTACGGGATTATCTGAATCGTCAATTGATGAATAATATGCCAAGCAATCAATATAATATCTTTCTGTATCAAAAGAACATATCTTATATAGGATGTCCTTTGAACCGTGTCCTATAGTCATAAGCCCATCTTCCGTTAAAGGAGCGCAATAAAGACTAGTCGCAAAAGCGTAAACCCGCCCATCTATTTCATGAAAGATTAAGTAATAATCATCCCAAGACTCAATGCTATCCCCTGGGCTTACTCTGTATATGAGTTCATTAACTCCGTCGTTATCCATATCCATTACTTTATACGCGTACCAATAAAGAGGAAATCTCCACCCCTCAGAATAATAAGGTCCTCCGCAATCATACTCTTCGACATTTGTAGTTATACTTCCAATGCCACTTGGGTAGTCTGCCGCAGATAGATATTCCGTATAAAGTTCAACCGAACTACCGCTTTCTCTTGAATAAACCTCATATCCTAAATCAAATATCACATCAAAATCTGCATTCTCACTAAAAACCTTCTTAAAAGACTCAGGAACCTCTTCGTCATAAGGCAGAATAAGAAGACGATCTTCAATACTTACTTCCTCAGATATGGTATCGTCTTCCGAATTAAAGTTCTTAGACACTTCGGTATTTTTCCCAGAGTCATCTGCGTTTGCATCATTGATTATCTTTTCTTTTTCAGTGGTGACTGTCTCATTCATAACTTCTGGCTCTGCAACAGTAGTCTGAGTTTTTGCACATGCCACTGCCCCTAAGCATATAAGCAAAAAAGCGCAGATAATGTGCCTTCTTACGTTACGTTTCATACAATATATCTCCTTAAATAATTAACAAATGCGTCATAAATGCTTTTTGCCATATCTTGTTTAGTCATTAAAGAACCTCCTACAATAATCATATTATTAAATGATACTGCCGCATCTTTAGGATTAAGCTTTCTTCTTTACTCGTGACACATGTGATACGAAAAAAGTCCCTCCATAAGCCCCCGTTAACGTATCACTTTTTCTTTATACCCATAAATATTGAAACATGGTAAAACGTTTTTGTCTATAAAGTAAATAGAAACATTTTCTTAGTTTCTTGCGAATGAGAAAAGCAGGGTGCGAATTTCTGCACCCTGCTTTTATGTATCCACTTAGCTCATCATTATATTATCTATTCAATCATTCCAAAGGAAAGAATATGAAACTCTACAGGCAGTCCTAAATCATTAAGCAAATTGACCGCCTCTTTATCTAACTCATCACCGCAAATATTAAATGTACACTCACCAATCATACTCAATATTTCCACCTTCCAAAATGACAAGGATTATTAATTCACGTAATGCCCACCGGAAAACAGTTTTACGATGGTGTCGATTGTATTCGGGTATCTTTCCAGAATCGCATCTCTGATTGCTCTACCCTGTCCCCCTACATGAATGTTAAAAAGAATTTCTCCTTTTACCGAGGCGCCTATGGCTATGGCTCCGTTAGCGTAACCGCCCATTGCCACTCTTGAAGCTATCGCCGCGCCACCCAGCGCGTACACGCCGATAGAAAGGCCTCCCACTGCGAGATATCCGATTGCCAGGCCACCGAAGGCCACAACGCCGATTGAAAGACCGGCAAAAGAAAGAATTCCCGCCGCCATCGCAGCGAAGGCAATCAGCCCAAGTGCCAGGCTTCCGAACGCCAGAAGGCCCACAGAAATAATCCCCATAGATACAACACCGAAGGCCATATTTCCGATAGCAATAATGCCTTTAGCTTTGTACATTCCCAAGCCTATGTTGATATGTACTAACGGAATCCCAAATATACTTACCTTGCTCTTATATTCGTAATTCCGTCGTCTGGCTCTCATACAGAGTGTGCCTTCTTGCAAATCCTCTTCTTTGTGCCCTACCAGTTCGTCTATGCTTGTGTTAAACAAACCCGCAAGAGCAATAAGTTTGTCCATGTCCGGCGTCGTCTCGCCCAGCTCCCATTTGGAAACCGTCTGCCTTGTCACCCCAATGGCATCGCCGAGCTGTTCCTGTGACAGTCCCTTTTGTTTTCTCAAACATATCAGTTTTTCATTAAAGTCCATTTCATCCTCCAATGTTCGATTAATTGTTGCCTAAATCATAAAAAGGATTGTCACGTTAATCTACCAATTCGCCATGGAAGTTTGTCACGTAAACTTAACATTGCCCGAAAAATCGCCATTTCGCGCTATTCTTCTCTCGGATCGATATTTATAACCGCTCCGCCTTCAAGCGTTTCAAACGGTCCCGCCACATGCCCCAGTTCTTTCATTGCATCTTCAGGATTCAGAATCAGACTGTCATCTTTCCTTCCGAAAAAGAAAGGTTTATCCACAGCCTCCCTCACTGTAAGTGTAAGGTTATCCACATCTACGTCGAAATCAAACCATCCTTCGCGGGCAGTCTTGTCGAAGCCGTAGAATTCCTGCCAGGAGCGGAGGTCTAAGCACACTTCGGGCTGAGGATACATAATGCGGAGGAAGCCTCCAGGCATCTTAACATACAAGTTACCCTCTGACTCATTCTTCTCTGTAGGCATCTTGATGGCTGCCTCTCCGCAAGCATAGAAGATGTTGTTAAAGAACTTAGCGTCACGCGATGTACCGCCGCGCTCGCGTCCCGCAATTCTGAAGGGAACAGGTTTAGCGAAGTATCCGGCACTCCTGCACTTACCGATAAAGTTATTCTCAACACGCATTCTGTCGGTGCCTTCACCGTATACAGCGTAGCCGTTCACAATTTCATGCTCGGTGAGTTTGTACCAGCCTGATGACCCGGGCTCTACGGGAATCTTGTTCTTGTCAAAGCGTCCCTCGATGTTCCAGAAGATGTTATTGTCTATAAGGTTGACTCCATCCTTGGTGCACTCGATAAAGATTGCTTCACGCTGCTCGATACCATTAATGAAGAGGTTCTCTGTGATTCTGTTATTAACGTTACCGCAGTCGAGCCAGATACAGTCGGCACGGAAAGTATTCCTAAATACATTACGGCGGAACAGACCGTTTACGCTGTTATGAAGCTTGATACCGCCCGCTTCCCAGGAAAGCTCCATCTTCTGCCAGCCGGTGCCCTCGATGAGGCAGTCTTCAATCAGCATTCCTTGAGCATAAAGCCCCGCGATACCGCACACGCCCGCGTCGATAATTTCGCATCGTCTGATGACGCTGTAGCCGACAGTCTGCTCGAAATCGAACTTATGATGCCAGTCTTCATTGCCCACATCAATACCCGTAGCATTAGACCACAGCACCTTACAATCTTCAATTACCCAATGGTGACCGCGGTGTGCAGAAATCGCACCGCGCTGAGGAATAGGCGCACCCATGGTCGCATGAGCACACACAAGCCCCTTAACCTTTATGTACGAAAGAAACGGCTTCTCAGGCGCAAAGCACTGCTCTCTTACGGAGATTTCAATCAAATGATTCTTAGGGTCGTCATCTCCCGGCAGTCTGAAATGAACTGCCATACCGTTAGCCTCTACCCAATATGTACCCGGCTTGCTGCCAAGGTCATTGGAAAGCGGAACCTGCTCCAAAGGCTTACCGTCACAGAACACCATACCGCGACGGTTTAGATAAGGCGTCATATCCGTCTTATCAAACTCTATAAACAATCTGTCGTGAATAATATTCACCGCGCAGAAAGGGTTGTATCCCTTAAACATTTCAGGGTCGAGTCTGTGACACCACACCGATGCACTCTCAGGTGCCGGCGCTCCAAATCCCGAAATCATCCATTCAGTCGTAGGTTCAAACTCCGTAACCTGCTCGGATGCTTTAATAACAACGGTTCCTTTTTGGGCCGCCTCATAGCACACCATCGACTCAGGTCCGTCGCCGCCATGCATAGGGCTTACACACTCCCTATACTCGCCCGGCATAATCCACACATGCGTGCCCGCCGTAGCAACATTGGCCGCCGCCTGAATGGTCTTAAACGGATGCTCCCGACTTCCGTCATTATCATCCGACGCAGACACATTTCCCCCATCGACATACAGTTCCTTAACGTATTCGACTTTCTTTTCCCAGAAGTCAAACCTGCTGCCATCCGTGAGCATTGCTGAATCTTTATTCATTTGTATACCCTCCCAAGGCATTAAATATTTACAAGGCGCGTAGCGCCACAGTAACCCATAATAAGAAATTATTCCACCGACTTAAGCGACTCAGCCATCTTAATCCTCTCAAGCTTAAAATACAGCACAAAGTCTACGACGAATGCAAAAAGAAACGTCAGCGCCACACCGTACACATAGCTGATCGGCAATATCTTTGTGTCGAAAGTAACCGCTTCGACATTAACATTATACATCACATAGCGGTGCAATCCGTAACCCATGAACAGCCCCGCGAAGATTCCAAAGCCCGTAAGTACTAAAATCTCTCTGAACACATACATCGCCGTCTCGCCCGAATAGAATCCGAGCACCTTAAGCGTCGCAATCTCACGCAAACGCTCCGTAATATTGATATTCGTAAGATTATAAATAACGATAAAAGCAAGCGCCGCCGCACAGAATATAACCACCCATACGATATCGTTAAGGCTCTCCATCATACTGTCGATTCTTGAGCTCATCTCATCGGATATCGTCACAGCCGACACATAATCAAGATTGCCGATTTCCGCACCGAAGCTGTACTGTTCCGCATCGGTCTTTACAAAAGCAGTATTGTAATCAGGCTCGACACCTCTCTCTTCCACAAACGTTTCAGGCGCGATATATACCCAGTTATAAACATAATTCTTCATGACTCCCGAAACCGTCGCCTCAATCTCGTTAAGGTCAGGGTCACGAAGTAAAACCTTATCACCGATTCCCACACCGAGAGCCTTAGCCATCTTCTCGGTCACAATGGCCTCACCCTTACCGGGCACCGGAATCGGCTGCTCCTTGCTATCCATAAAGTTGATATAATCGCCGATAGCTCCGCCGGCACCGCTCTTGTCAAACACCACAAGCGTTGCCGACTTCACCACGCCATTCGCATTCACATCAACAGTCTTCGTCTCAGCATAAGCAAACTCGCCGTGTTCTCTGACTTCCCGCTCAAACTCTTCTCTCTCGTCCAGTGCCAGCCCGTCGTCAAAAGAAACCGTTATATCATACTTCTGGATAATCTCAAAC
>JAFYDI010000063.1 GCA_017544835.1 Lachnospiraceae bacterium
ACGATCCCGCACTTACTTTGGACGGCTTAAGGATTATTTATTCCAAGAATTCCAAGAAGTTATGATTATAGGTAATGTAAATCTTAAGAACAATATTATTCTTGCTCCGATGGCAGGCGTTTCAGACCTGCCATTTCGTGTCCTTTGTCAAAGGGAAGGCGCAGGAATGACCTGCATGGAGATGATAAGCGCCAAGGCTATTCTTTACAACAACAAGAATACCGAAAGCCTGCTTGAAATCGACCCTGCGGAAGAGTGCGTGTCGCTTCAGTTATTCGGAAGCGAGCCTAAGATAATGGCAGAGATAGCGAAACGTATAGAGGAGCGTCCTTTTTCAATACTTGATATCAATATGGGGTGCCCGGTTCCCAAGATTGTCAACAATCGCGAGGGTTCGGCGCTTATGAAGAACCCGGAACTGGTCTTCGAGATAGTGCGAGCGATTTCCGAGTCTGTCAGCAAGCCGGTTACGGTTAAGATTCGCAAGGGCTTCGACGAAGCCCACGTGAATGCTGTGGAGGTGGCGAGGGCCGCGGAGGCAGGCGGCGCCAAGGCGGTAGCCGTGCATGGTCGCACGAGGGAGCAGTACTACTCGGGCGAGGCGGACTGGAGCATCATCAAAGCGGTCAAAGAAGCCGTTACGATTCCTGTAATCGGTAACGGCGATGTGAAGTGCGGTGCCGACGCCGAGCGTATGCTGCGCGAGACCGGGTGCGACGGCGTTATGGTAGGTCGCGCCGCCGAGGGTAACCCCTTCATATTCAGGGAGATTACAAGCTACATGGCAGGTAAGCCTTACACTCCGCCTACGGTGGAGGAACTCAGAGAGACCATCTTGGAGCACGCCGACATGCAGCTTGAACATAAGGGTGAATTTATAGGGATAAGGGAGATGCGCAAGCATCTATCCTGGTACTTAAAAGGCTTTGAAGGGGCTTCGGCATTGAGAAAGCACATTAATGAAATGGAGACCTTCGAAGAACTTAAAAGTATCATCAACAGCATTTATGCTTAAATTAAAGAGAGAATGGGTTAAGAGAAAATTATGGTACTACACAAACGATTTAACTTTTACTACATCAAGTATGGCTGGCTTTTATTGCTTGGTATACTTGCACTTGTAGTGGTTGACTTCGGTCAGCTTAAGGTGCCGGAACTGTACCGAATGGTAATCAACGGCATGAATACGGGCTTCGTGGACTTTAAAGGCGCCACGGTTCCTTTTGACATGAACTTTTTACTCGACAATATCTGCAGACCGCTTCTTATAGTGGTTCTTTTTATCTGCATAGGAAGATTTGCATGGAGAATATGTTTCTTCGGCGCAGCCGTAAGGGTTGAGGCGGATGTTCGCCGCAGAATGTTTGACAGAGCCAAGGATTTGTCCCAGCAGTATTATCACGTCAATAAAGTCGGCGATTTAATGAGTCTTTTTACCAATGACGTAGAGTCGGTTCAGGACTGCTTCGGTAACGGTGTTTTGACTTTCTTTGATGCTGCGGTGCTTGGAAGCATGGCACTGGTTAAGATGCTTAGGATGAACACAACGCTTACAGCACTTGCCATGATTCCGATGCTGCTTCTTTTTACGATGGCACTTATCCTTGGCAAGCAAGAGTCCAAAGCCTGGGACAAGCGTCAGGAGGCGTTTTCATCACTTTCTGACTTTGCGCAGGAGTCTTTCTCGGGTATAGCGGTAATTAAGGCTTTCACCAAGGAACTCTTTGAACTTATGGCTTTTAAGAAGCTTAATAAGGACAATGAAAAAGCAAACGTAAAATTTACAAAGATTTCCACGCTTATGAACATTTTGTTCATATTCTTTGTGGAAACCGTTATCTGCGTAATTGTAGGCTACGGCGGATTTCTCGTGCATAGCGGAACCATGAACGCCGGCGAGCTTATGGAGTTTATCAGTTACTTTACCACCATCATCTGGCCTATCGAGGCGATAGCGATTCTTATTGATATGTCGGCGAGAGCTTCGGCTTCCACCAAGCGTATCGACAAGTTCTTAAGCGCGCCCATCGATGTATGTGACCGCGAGGGCCTCTCACAGGAGCCTGTTGATGTTAAGGGAACAATTGAGTTTAGGCATCTGACATTCAATTACCCTCTCACCGAAAGAAAGGCTTTGGAGGATATTTCTTTTACCATCAATGCAGGTGAGAATGTAGGACTCATCGGTCGTACCGGTTCGGGCAAGACCACTATCGTTGATTTAATTGCCCGCACGTATAATGTGGATGATGGAATGCTTTTTGTGGACGGACACGACGTTAACGACATTCCGATTAAGGAACTTAGGCGCCACATCGCATATGTGCCTCAGGATAACTTCTTATTCAGCGACACTATTGCGGCCAATATTGCTTTTTCCAAAGAAGACGATTCGGACAGAGAAGCCGTTGAGACTGCTGCGCGCATGTCCGATGTGCATGACAACATATATGAATTCAACGATAAGTACGACACGATTTTAGGCGAGCGTGGCGTAACGGTTTCGGGCGGACAGAAGCAGCGTATCTCCATTGCGAGAGCGCTTATGAAGGATGCGGAGATTTTAAT
>JAFYDI010000064.1 GCA_017544835.1 Lachnospiraceae bacterium
TATACCATATCTTGCATTTTCGACACAAAAGGATACAATATATATAGGAAGAAACTAATCTTCTGTATATATATGTATCCTATTTTTATGCGTAAGATGGCGCGAAAGGAGAAAGAATGAAGAAGTATATTGCTGAATTTATCGGAACTTGTGTACTCGTAACTTTAGGTTGCGGAACTGCGATGCTGGTTGGATGTGATGCGGCAAGCGGAAGCGGATATTTGCTTACGGCTTTGGCATTTGGTCTCGTAATCGTAGGTATGGCTTATTGCGTGGGAAATATTTCGGGATGTCATATTAATCCTGCGGTTTCTCTCGGAGTATTGTTAAACGGCGGAATGACCGGTAAGGATTTCTGCGGATATGTTATCGCGCAGTGTCTCGGAGCCCTGACCGGTTCGGGAGTGCTTGCGGCAATCTTTTCACTTGGCGGTGTAACGGACAAAACCGGAGGTTTTGGTTCAAACGGTCTTGCCGGTGTAAGCGGCAGCGTGGCAGCAGGACTTTTGGTTGAGATAGTTCTTACATTCATCTTTGTTCTTACAATTCTCGGTGTTACCTCGAAGAAAGCCGGACACGGATCCTTCGGTGGTTTGATAATCGGCTTGACACTTACACTGGTTCACATTCTTGGAATCGGACTTACCGGAACATCGGTTAACCCGGCAAGAAGCTTCGGTCCTGCAATCGTAGCTGCAATCGCAGGCAATACAGACCCGATTCAGTCACTTTTCGTATTTATAGTCGGCCCGCTTGTTGGTGCGGCAATTGCGGCATTTACATATAAGGCACTTGAATCTGACAAATAACAAAATCTACGCGGGGAGGCACTTAAGCCTTCCCGTTTTCTTTGGCCAAAAACATACGCGACACAAAATAATAAAAAAGCGTTCTTTTTCTATATATATTTCTATCGTTCTTTCGTACAATTTACTAAGAAGGTATAGTCAGAATAAGGAGGGTTACATATGAAAGAAGCACTGTTTATAGGCGGAACAGGTACCATCAGCATGGCCATTACAAAGCTTTTGGCCACCAAAGACGACTGGCACCTTACGCTTTTAAATCGAGGCACCAGAATGGGAGAGCTTCCGAGAGGTGTTGATACCATAACCGTAGACATCAACGATGAAGCCGCCACGGCAGCAGTACTTGAAGGCAAGCATTTTGATACGGTCTGTGATTTTATAGGTTTTGTACCTGCTCAGGTAGAGAGAGATTTTAGACTGTTTAACGGTAAGACCAATCAGTTTATGTATATAAGCTCTGCTTCCGCATACAATAAACTTCCGTCCGATTGCGTAATTACAGAGGGCACAACGTTAGCCAATCCCTATTGGGAATACTCCCGCAACAAGATTGCCTGTGAAGAATTTCTCATGAAGAAATATCGCGAAGACGGTTTCCCGATTACTATAATCAGACCGAGCCATACATATGATGACAGATCTGTACCGCTCGGAGTACACGGAGCCAAAGGCAGCTATCAGGTTATCAAAAGAATGCTTGATGGCAAGCCCGTAATTATTCACGGTGACGGAACCTCTCTTTGGACAATGACTTACAACGAAGACTTTGCCAAAGGGTTTGTGGGACTAATGGCCAACCCCCACGCTATCGGTGAGGCTTTCCAGATTACCAATGATGAGCATCTTACATGGAACCAGATATATCAGACAATAGCTAAGGTTCTGGGCGTAGAGCTTAAACCTTACTACGTTTCTTCCAAATTCCTTGCAGATGTTGGCAGACAGTATGACTTCACGGGAAGTCTTATAGGAGATAAGGCCAACACGGTAATATTTGATAATTCAAAGCTTAAGAGAGCCGTCCCCGATTTTAAGCCAAGCATCAGATTTGAAGAAGGTATTACGAGGTGCCTTGACAACGTATTGCTCAATCCTGCGCTTCAGATTGAAGACCCCGACTTTGACAGATGGTGCGATAAGGTTATAGCAGGACTCGAGAACGCCAAAAGAAACATCACCAACCAGCCTTAAGAAAATCGACAGATTTATTCGCCGAAACTTAAAGAACTTCGCGCATATATTTGAATAATAGGATGCTAAAGTGTAACCATCGACGAAAGGAGAGGTTACATGAAATTAGCGGTACTATCCGATATTCACAGCAATTACGAGGCTTTTAAAAGCTGCATTCAATATCTGGAACGAAGAAAGGTGAACGCCTACATTTTCTTAGGTGATTATGTGGGTGAGCTCCCTTGTCCCGAAAAGACGCTTAAGCTTATTGACGAACTTCGCAAGCATCGCAGATGCTTTATGCTTAGGGGTAATAAAGAGGACTACATAATAAAGGGATTAGGCGGGTACAATACCGATTGGGACGGATATCCGAGTGTTGTCGGAATGCTTAGATACGCATACGAGAACGTTTCAGCCGAATCGGTTGAGTTTTTTAAGACACTTCCGATTGAAGATACTATTAAAATTGAAGGCTACCCCGCCATCAGAATCTGCCATGGTTCGACCGACAACAATAAGGGCTATATAGAAAAAGAAACCCCGGCTTTTTTTGATAACATCAAAGAGAAATATATTCTGTGCGGGCACACGCACAAGCCCAAGGTAACTTATATAGCAGGCAAGGTTATATGGAACCCCGGCTCGGTGGGACTTTCGGGAAGCGGCGAGATGATTGCAAGATGTATGATTCTTCACGGAGGTAGAGAGTCCTGGCGCCCCGAATATGTAGAGGTTCCGTATGATATCGATGCAGAGATCAAAAGCATGCGTGCCGAAGGACTTTACAGAATAGCCCCGTATTGGAGCGTCGTTACCGAAGACCTATTGAAAGGCGGAACAATAGACCATAGTCTGGTTCTTAATAAAGCAATGTCACTTTGCAAGAACGAGACCGGTCACTGTGAGTGGCCTAAGATTCCCGAGCGATTTATGAAAAAAGCGGTGAACGAACTCTTATATATGGAATAAAGAATAAAGACCTGTTTTGGCAGGTCTTTTCTTTTGTTTAAACACAATACACACGGTTACGAAAAATAACACAGCATATTTTGCACTTTTCTTTATATAAGTTTAAGTTTTTGAAGAATAACATTCCTTGACACCCCTACATTCCACGATATACTATATATGTAGTTTATTAAAGTACTAAATTATAAGAGAGATTTTTATGAGGAGAAAAAGAGGTTCCACAATAGGAACCATTATTACATTAATAATTGTATTTTCGATTTTTTCGGATGTAATGCCCATCTTAATGTTTGGCGTTGCACTTCCGTTTATTCTTCTGATTGCCGGAATAGCAATTATTGCTGCGGTTCTTAAGAAGCACGGATATACGGAAGTTAAGAGAGATGACAAGCCTACCAAGAATCCTTACAGCGTTAATTATAATAAGGAAGCGGCAGACAGAGCCGATGAGGAACGTCGCAGAAGATATGAACAGCAGAGTAAGCCGGTTGTAGATACCACTTACAGAGAGGTTAAGGATTCCGCACCGGTGTTTAATGCAACACCTACTCCCGAGCCCAAGGTTCAGCCTACCAGACATAAGAAGACCGGCGATGCCGAAATCGATAAGATGGTAGAAGAGATGGATAAGTCAATTGATGAAATGAAGAGACTTGATGAAGCCATCGAAGACGAAAAGATTTCCGAGCAGATTGTTCACCTTGAAACA
>JAFYDI010000007.1 GCA_017544835.1 Lachnospiraceae bacterium
CTTAAGCAAACTTCTTGAAGTATCCGAGGAGAGCATCCGCAACAAGCGTATCTCCATCGGTGTAGAGGAAGCCTGGGAAGGCGTACATGTAAGCGGTACACAGGACAGCGCTTACTACTACTCAACTTACAACGCTACCGATAAGAACCCTGTCAACACTGACAAGCAGAAGATTATGATTCTGGGCGGTGGCCCCAACAGAATCGGCCAGGGTATTGAGTTTGACTACTGCTCCGTTCATGCGGCACTCGCTCTTAAGAAATTAGGCTTTGAGACCATCATCGTTAACTGTAACCCCGAGACGGTTTCAACCGACTACGATACATCCGACAAGCTTTATTTTGAGCCTCTTACACTTGAGGATGTACTCAGCATTTACAACAAGGAAAAGCCCCTTGGCGTAATCGCCCAGTTCGGCGGTCAGACACCTCTTAACCTTGCTGCAGAGCTTAAGAAGAACGGTGTTAAGATTCTCGGTACTTCTCCCGAAGTTATCGATCTTGCTGAGGACAGAGACCAGTTCAGAGCAATGATGGATAAGCTCGGAATTCCGATGCCCGAAGCAGGAATGGCTGTTACTACCGACGAAGCTCTTGAAGTAGCCAACAAGATTGGATACCCCGTAATGGTACGTCCTTCCTACGTTCTCGGCGGACGCGGAATGGAAGTTGTACATGATGACGAAACTTTGGTAGAATATATGAAAGCGGCTATCGGTGTAACACCCGACAGACCCATCCTTATAGACAGATTCTTAAAGCACGCAACTGAGTGCGAGTCCGATGCAATCTGCGACGGAGAGCATGCATTTGTGCCCGCGGTTATGGAGCATATCGAGCTTGCGGGTATTCACTCAGGTGACTCCGCATGTATAGTTCCTTCCATGAACATCTCGGAAGAGAACTTAAAGACCATCGAGACCTACACACGCAAGATTGCCGAGGAGATGCACGTTCAGGGACTTATGAACATGCAGTACGCAATCGAGAACGGTAAGGTATACGTAATCGAGGCTAACCCTCGTGCATCCCGTACGGTTCCGCTTGTATCCAAGGTCTGCAATATACAGATGGTACCGATTGCCACTGAAATCGTTACAAGAGAGATTACCGGAAGACCTTCACCGGTACCCGCTCTTACCAAGAAACATATACCTTATCACGGCGTCAAAGAAGCGGTATTCCCCTTCAACATGTTCCCTGAGGTTGACCCCGTACTCGGACCCGAAATGCGTTCCACAGGTGAAGTACTCGGTATCTCCGAGAACTTCGGCGAAGCCTTCTTCAAGGCTCAGGAAGCTACCCAGACGAGCCTTCCTCTTGAAGGAACAGCTCTTGTCAGCGTTAACGACAACGACAAGCCCGAGTTACTTGACGTAATCAAGCCTCTTGCAGAGTGCGGATTCAAGTTCGTTGCAACCGGACGCACCTACGAGCTTATCAAGAACGCCGGATATGATGTTAAGAAGGTATGCAAGATGTACGAAGGCCGTCCCGATGTAGCCGATTACATTATCAACCGCGAGGTTCAGCTTGTAATCAATACACCCATCGGCAAGAAGAGTGCACAGGATGACTCCTACATTCGTAAGGCAGCCATCCGCGCCAAAGTCCCTTACATCACCACCATGGCAGCAGCCAAGGCTACGGCCGAAGGTATCAAGGCTGTTAAGAGCGGCGCACACTCTGCGGTTAAATCCTTACAGGAGCTTCATGCATCCATCAAATAAAAAGGATGTAATCTATGGGAAAAGCAGTTAATGATTTATGGGACAAAATTGTAAATTGGTTTAAAGATAGTTCCAAAGACCCATGTAAAGATACATACGAAGACACAAAATCTCCGTCGTATGCGGCTTATGCCGCATGCGGCGGATTTGCTGTTTTAATTTTTGTGGTATATTACCTTGTGGCGTTTATATACTGCAACGATCCCGGCAGACAGGATATGAAGGCTCATGCTTTGTTTGCCCAGGAATTCTATATGAGGAGCGACCTCTTCTTAAAGGCATGGTTGAGAGTTCCCTACATGTTATGGCACCTTATCGTCAAGACTCTTGAGTCAAGGTGCGGATTCCCGCTTTGGGACGCGGCTTCTATCACCTTCGCGGGCTTCGGCGTATTTACTTTTGCCGTAACCGTATGGTTCATAAAGAACATCACTGAATACTACACCAAGAAAAGCGCGTTTATGTTTGCTTCTGTGGGTTCGCTCATTTTAAGCTTTGTGGGACCGCTTTCCTGCTGGTGGGTGGGCGATGCGTACGGAACCGCTTTTTCGCCCAATCCCCTTCACAATCCCACACACATGGCTGTTAAGGGTTTTGGATTCCTGGTACTCATGACGGGTATCGATATTATCAGAAAATATCGCGGGCAGGACACTCTGTTTTTCAAGAAAGAAAAAAGACTGTATCTGTATTTCGGAATCTTTCTATTTATATCAACCATCACCAAGCCCACTTTCATGTACATGCTGCTTCCCGCGGGACTGATTGTGGTATTGATTGACCTTGTGAAGGGACTTGTTAAGAAAGACGGAACCGCAGACAAAATCGGCAATTCGATATGGAAGATTGCGTGCGCATCCATTCCTTCGATAATCTACCTACTGGTAGAATATATGTCCTTCTATTATTGGGGCGTTGACACGAATTCCTCATCGATTATTATTACGAAGCCCCTCGAAGTATGGCATATGTACGCGGAAGACGTTCCTACGGGAATTATTCTCGGAATGTGCTTCCCTCTGTATATGCTGATTACTCATCTCGGATACTTCTTAAAGGCTGTTGAGGGCCGCCTTGCATTGGCCTGCTACGCAGTCGGAGTCGCTGAATTTACTTTGCTTGCAGAGAGCGACAGCAGAATGAGCGCCGCCAATTTCTCCTGGTGCATGATGGCCGGCATGGGAGTGTTCTTCTTGGCAGCAGTACTAAGACTTATTCTTACAACACTCTTAAGTAAAAAGAACAAGGCACACATTGCGAACGTTATGATAGGATGGTTCCTTCTTTTGCTCCATGTGTACGCATTGCTTGCTTACTATCACATATTGGAAGATATTTTATAGACTTAAAAAGCTCCCTTGCCGGGGAGCTTTTTGCATGCCTTATAGCAGTCTACGTAACATTGATTCAAGCAGAATCGGGTCGACGGGCTTGCCGATGAAATCATCGAAGCCTATTGATAGGTAGGATTCGTGCGAGTTGGAGGTTACGTTGGC
>JAFYDI010000065.1 GCA_017544835.1 Lachnospiraceae bacterium
AACCCCCTTCGGAGCCACAGCAAACAGCGTGAGATATACTTTATTCTTAAATGTCAGATACTCATTGCCAAGCATCTCCCAAAAGTGCTTCCTGACATAAGCCACGCACTCCGGATACCCCTCATAGTCCTTACGCATGCACGAAATCGGAATATGAAGTAAATAGTCAAGCCTCTGGAACAGTCCGAACCGCCTCGCCATAGATTTCAGTTCAGGCATACGCTCTGCCACAATCTGTTCCACAAGGTCGGCATTCTCAACATTGTCCTTGAACACTCGAGAGAACTCATCTCGCGACTTCTTACGCGAATTGCTTCCTTCCCTGTAGAACACGTGGTACTTGTACCCCGGAAGACTCACCACTCCGGTACAATCCTGCAACATCTGAATCAGCAGATGAAAGTCCTCGTTAAGCTTCCCCTCAGGAAACTCCCTACCTTCAAAAAGCCTTGCCGCAGTAATCTTAGTGCAGAAAGAGCAATCGCCCACATGCATGATAAGGCTCTTGAAAAACTCCTTGCTGTCAATAAACACTTTCGCTTCCGGAGGCACGCAAATATCCGGCATAATATTGCCGTTAACATCTATCTCATTGCGACCAACCTGCACAATCTCCGGAATCTCCGCACCTATAGCCTTAGACATATCAACAGATTCCACAAGTTTCTCAAGAAAATCAGGCTCCACATAATCATCGCTATCGATGAAAGAATAATACTCGCCACCCGCAATCTTAATCGCCGCATTTCTTGCACTCGACGATCCGCCGTTAGGCTTGTGAATCACCTTCACACGTGCATCGGAGGCTGCGTATCTATCCGCAATCGCACCGCTACCATCAGTCGATCCGTCATCAGAAAGAATCAGCTCAAAATTCGTATAAGTCTGATTAAGTATAGACTTTATGCACTTATCCAGGCAGTCCTCGATATTATAAATCGGAACTATCACACTTACAAAAGTACTCATGCCTTACTGAGCGGTCCTTCCTCGTATCTGTCCATGTCATGATTATTGTCGCATATAAACTCATACAGGCGCTTCGCCGCCACCGCCGGGTTCCATATATCTCGCACAGTCTCATAAGCCTTCTCGCCCATTCTGAAACGTTTCTCGCGGTCTCCTGCAACACTCTCTATCAACCGGCACGCAGTATCAATATCACGTACCTTATACAGCAATCCGTTCTCGCCGTTCTTAATCATGTACGGCGCAGCGCCCATCTCATAAGTTCCGATGGTTACGCATCCGGAATTCATAGCCTCATTAATCACTGCGCCCCAGCCTTCGCCTCTGTCCGATGTACTGATGAACACATCAGCCCGACGCATATATTCTCTGACTTCCGCCGGTGTCTTGGCCCCGGCAAGAGAAAGCATTCCCTTAAGCCCCAACTTATCCGCAAGTCTTACACATTCATCGAACAGTTCTGCCCCGTTACCCACAACAGTAACCTTGGCATCAATGCCCGAAGCCTTAAGCCCCGCGCACAAAAGCATCATTCTCTCAGGATGCTTAAAGTCCACGAACCTGCCCGCCCAAAGAATGTTTAGACAGTCATTGCTTCTCCTAAGTTCATGTAAATCGTTATATTCTATAAACTCGGGAAAATATCCATACTTAAGCATCTTCCCGGGATATGCATGTATAAGTCTGAAATCGCCCGCCACATGCGCTCCTGAGCATAGCATATATACCGGAGCCTTGCGAAACCTCACATGGTCCTCATACTTCTTCCTAAGCCCGCGCGGCGATACAAACTTCCATCGTCCGCTCTTGTAAATGCTCTCAGAATACCTCACCGTGAAAAGTCCGGCTTCAAGCCTCGGCTTAATAATGCTCTCATCCTCGCACCCGCCGAAGATAACGCAATCAGACTCCAGAATAAGCTTGTCGCAACCCGCCCTATCCTCGTAATAAAGCTTCACATATGGCTTATTCATCGCGCTTGCGTCCCAGCCCATATTAATGCGCTCCTGTTCCATAGGCTCGGTCTGCACGAAAGTATACTTACCCTCCGTAAGCCCGTAAAGTTCATCTGACACAGGAATCTGGTGATGATTTATGTAATTAGACACAAATGTTATTCGCATCCCGTAATCTCTCTGTATATCTCAATCAGTCTCTTGTAATTAAGCTCCGGATTGTGGGTGATATGAGCATGCATAGATGCTTTCTCGGCATACTGAAGTGCTTTTTCCTCATCGCTCCACATCTTATCAATGCAGTCCGCAAGTCCCTCGTAATCTCCGTTAGCAAAAGAAAGTCCGTCTACATCTCTCTTGAATATCCCCGGTATTCCGCCTACTTCCGAAGCTATGCAAGGTACACCTAACATCATAGCCTCGCCAAGTGAATTGGGTGAGTTCTCGATTGATGAAGGACATACAAACACGCTGCTCTTAAGAAGCCTTTCCTTAATGCCCTCAGCATTTAGGCTGCCTGTGAACACCACAGAATCCCCCAACCCGTATTCTTTGAGCAATTCCAATATATATTTGCCGTAAGAACTTATCTTAAGCTTGTCCTTATGACTCTTATAAGCGGTAATCTTATCTCCCGCCACATACACCTTAATATCCGGATACTTATCTCTCAATATAGTAGCCGCCTTAAGCATCACATGAAGGCCCTTAATAGGGTAGTTTCCCTGACTTAAGAACACTGTATGTGTCTCGCATTCCCCTGCATTCCACTTGCCTTCATAGAACTCCGGGCGAAGTGTCTCGTTCATAAAATGATACTTAGCATCACCATTGACTCTCGCCGTGAACTCAAGGTCGAAAGGAGTACGTCCTGTCACATTACCTGCTATCTTAAGTGCTTCTACTTCATTAATCGCACGAAGAGCATATTTCTTTTGCTGTTGTATCAGACTGTCTTTGCGAATCATATCTCGGAATGTAACACGATTAATTACGTACGAAGGCAACCCGTCAAAATAATGGTCCTTGTATATATCAAGTATTCCCTGAATCCCCACCAGCACCTTCTCCGGATGCTCCTTCATACACCGGCACATTGCCAGCGTGTGCGGATACTCAGTTCCGAAGATGTGGACCATATCAGGCTTAATCTCATCAAGAATCTTCTGAAGCCTGCCTTCAAGCGCCTCGTCATAAATCTCGGGATGAGTGGTGTCTTCATAGAAACCGATGTAGACGATACCGTCCTTAATAAAAAACCGACAATCATATTCCGCCGGCACAGGGAAAGCAATGGCCAGTTCAAATTCCCGGTTGCTCTTTACAACATCACAAATACCCGAAAGCCATCCTTCTTTATTGGAGGCCTTCAGGTCAAGCGCTTCTGCCGCTGCCGGAAGTAATATGTTGCACAGCCACAAAATTCTCATCCGTACAATTTCCCTTTTATTTTTTGATAAAGCTTGGCGGTCTTCTTATTACGCGCAAGGGCTCCGCGAAGCTTATGAAGCGTAAGTATTAACGTCGCTCTGTATATAAATCTCTTGCCAAGAGGAATATTACTCCTCACGGCACGGTTATACTCTAATCTGTCTAACTTCTTATTCTCCTTAGACTCCGAGAAGCCCCGTCCCTCATAGAGACACACAGGCAGGTTCGCATATATGAACTGTCTTCCCGCCTTGAAGTAAGAATAAGCAAAATGCTCGAAATCGGCTCTGATTCTGTAAGAAGTATCAAAGCCTCTCTCCGCAAGTACATCTCTTGAATAGAATATTGCCTGATGACACGGAATATTGCGGTAGCATACCGACCCCGTAATCTTAGGCGGAGCCTTGGAAAGCGAGTCCCACGCTACGAAGTATGTATCTCCGTACACAATAGCTCCCGAAGCAGGCAAGTCCATGCGGGCAATCTGCTCAAGCACGTCACCCGAGTAGAATTTATCTCCCGCATTAAGAAACAGCACATAATCGCCGGTTGCGTACTTAACTGCCTCATTCATGGCATCGTAAATACCTTTGTCCGGCTCCGAGACAACTTTAACAAAAGGCGAATTCAAATCCTTGACCTTAGAAATCGATTCGTCGGTCGAACCGCCGTCTTTAACAATTATTTCAAAATCTCTGTAAGTCTGCTTGAGAACATTTTCCACAGTTTCAAGCAGCTTCGGCCCCGAATTGAGGCTGACCGTTATAATCGAAAACTTCATGGAAATCTCCAAGGTTAGTCTTGTTCCTGAGCGGCGCTGTTCTTAAGTGCCGTAACCTGTTCTTCCGCAACACCCTCAGTCGCATCGGGTGTAAAAAGAACACGTATAGTAAGGAACATAAGCTTTATATCAAGCCACACACTGTAGTGCTCAATATACGTAAGATCAAGCTTAAGCTTGTCATAAGGGGTGGTATTGTACTTACCATACACCTGTGCATAGCCCGCAAGTCCCGCCTTAACCTTCATTCTGAATGCAAACTCGGGCATTGACTCAAGGTACTGCTTGATAATCTCGGGACGCTCGGGTCTCGGTCCAATAAAGGACATATCACCCTTAAGAATGTTGAAAAGCTGCGGAAGCTCATCAAGTCTGCATTTTCTGATAAACTTACCGACAGGGGTGATGCGATTATCGTTTTCCTTGGCCAGTCTTGCGACACCGTCTTTCTCGGCGTCTTCACGCATGCTTCTGAACTTAAGAATCTTAAACTCTCGTGCATCTTCTGTGCACCTTACCTGCTTGTACAGGATATGACCGCCATCATAGAACTTAACTGCGATAGCCGTAAGAAGCATAAAAGGCGATGTAAGTACTATCAATACCAAAGAACAGATTATATCAATGAGTCTCTTCATAAACCTTTGCTCAATTCTCAAAGAGTACTCGCGGTTAAGCAAAATAGGTGTGTCGAAAATGTGAAGCTGCTCGGCGCCGGAAAGTATTACGTCACTGATCTTGGGCATAATATAAACGCGAATGCTCTTGCCGTAACAGAACTTCAAAATGTTATTACGTTCAATCGACGGAATATCCCAGATTACAACTCCGTCATATCTCTCTTCAGCCTCGGCGCATATCTTGTCGATGCCTTCGCTGACATTCATGGTCCTGCTGATAATGTATTTATCCGCTCTTGACTCAAACTTACTTACTATCTCATCGATAGGTCTGTCGCCATGCACCAAAAGAAGCTTTCTTGCAGGGAAAATGTGTGGGTAAAGCCACGACGCTATAACGCTCCACACAGCACCCACAATTATCTGCTCTACTACCATCCTAAAATAGTTCCATGGATACATAATCTGGAAGCTCATAAGCGATATCTGAAGGTACAAAATCGCACCTGCAAAAATCGTACTGATAACCGAAGAAATCGCAACCTCGGCAGCCTTAAGTCTTCCGACTTTCATAGCACCGTACATAGTCGAAAATACATACAGTAAAAGTGCATAAATAAAGATTATTGCCAAGTGACCCCTACGCCAGAAAGGCAATCTTCTCATAATTTCCGGCGCGTAATAAATATAATAAAAGTGTGAAAACAACCACACCTGTAAAGCCAATCCCACTCCTGCGAGTAAGAGCTGTATTACACGTTTAAAGGATTCAAGTTTCTTCATGTCTCCTCCTGATGATACCCCATCATGTTATTGTACCATAAACCAAGCGTTTTTGTCGCTATATTCTTCTTGCGACTGCCTTAAACGCCCACACCACAAAATGTCCTGCAGCGGAAATCACAGATAATCCCGCCGCCTTGCGATACAGATTCCAGATTCGTCTTAATGCTTCAATTTTGTTGGAAGAAAGCGTACCGGCGCTTCTTCTGTATTTCACAAGGTTCTTGTCAAGGCCGTAACCCATGTGTCCGGCGCGAAGTATCTGCCACCAGGTAGCGGTATCCTCGCTCTTGATATGTGGCATTGTGATTAATTCATCCGCCACCTTCTCGCGATCTATAAGAACCGTTGATGTAAAAATCGTTGTATTGGAAAGCGCCTGCTTGTAAGTAATAGTCCCGGGCACTCTTACAATCTTACCCGTTCCCACGCACTTTTCATCTGCGAATTCATAGCTTGTAAAAACAAAGCCTGCGTCCTTTTCCTCCATGAACTTAAGCTCGTCTTCAAGCTTCGTAGGCTCCCACTTATCGTCCGCATCGAGGAAAGCTATATAGCGTCCCTTAGCCTCGGCCAGCCCGCGATTACGCGCCGCATAAGCTCCGGCGTTATGCTCCTGCCTGATAACCCTGACCCTCGGATCCGTAATGGCCTCTGCCGCCGCGAGACTCCTGTCCGTTGAACAATCGTCTACCAGCAACAGTTCAAAATCCTTGTAAGTCTGGTCGATTACCGACTGCACGGTTTCCCATATGAACTTTTCGGCATTGTAAAGCGGAACAATAATACTGACCATCGATTCCCCCGAATCTATTTACCTGCATAGTCCTTAAGTAACATCACTTTATACCCGTCGCCCGTCGGAAGTACCAGATAATATGCTCCCGCACCAAGCGCCTTACCGACTACATATTCTTCATCATACTTAGTCAGATAATGATAATAACCCGACGCAATATTCTTAAGCGTGCTCCTGTATTCATCGGCCATTTCCACGCCGGCTTCATAATCCAGGCCGGCCATTAACGTATTGCCGTCGTCTCGCCCGTAAAGTGTTACGACATTACCGTCAATTCTTCTGGCCGTTGCCATAAACTCTTCCGGCGCCCACACAATTTTGCCGGGCTTAAGCTCCTTAAGAGTAGCCTCGACCGCTTTCTCCGTTTCCCGCTGCATAGCTCTCGTCTCGGCATCATCAAACGGCCTGAAGTTCACCGTCGCAAGAATAATTACTGCCATGCTCACAGAGTACCATATGTGACCGTGTTTTTCTTTGGCGAAATTCTTAAGAGTTTCTGACATATATGCCACAAATGTTGCCGGCAGCAAAAGAACCTGCCACTTCACCTCGCACTTTTTTAAAGCAGCGATAATCAGTGAAACAGCAACCGCAACTATGTATAATGCCGCCACCTTGCCGGCGGTATTAATCGCACGTGCACTTTCAATCGGACGTGTCAGTGCAAAGAATATTCTGTCTATCCTCACAAGCGGAGCATTGACCGCCATGGCAATGACCGCCCACACATATTTCTTGTTAAGCAAAAGAAGAACTGCCGTCGGAATCACCACTCCGTAAGCCACCGCATACCCGCTGTAGCCCTCTCTGAGTAGCGTATACCCGACAGTCACCGGCACTCCGAAGCTTGGAAGATAAGTTCCCGCTATCAGCACCAGCATATAAAGAATCATGTAATAGGAATTGTCTCCCACATTAATCTTCTTACCGATTGCATACGCAATCGAAAGATTAAGCACATACACAATCGCAGGTATCAGAAGTCCCGCCGAAACCGCTACAGGCACATCGAAAAAATCCGCCATCACAATATACAAAAGCGGCATCACATAAATCTTGTTAAAAATCGGGAGCCCCTTCTCCATAAGTTTACCCGTCATAGCCGAGTACTCGTAAACACTGCCCTTGGCAAGCGACGTAGACACTATTTCCCACGTATCGTCATTGGCTAAAGATGGCACAAGATACAAGTATGAATACATGAACAAAAGAACCGCCGGCACAAGAAAATACAGCATATGCGCCGTAAACTTCGGACGCTCAAATCCAGGGCGCTTCACTGCCAAAAGCACAGTTCCGAGAATCGCCATACCCACAAGCGTTCCCACAACAATCCACTCAAACGCCTGCATGCTTAAATCGAGCTTAAGCATCGCCAATGTCTCGATAAAAAGCATCGCAAAAAGAGAAAGAAAACCCACAAGATACCCTTTAAAGCATCCCACGTTTCTTTCTCTGAATCTGCAAGATATTCCGACACCGAAAAGAAGCGGTGTCGCCACTATCAATAAAATTCCGACTACAGCCATCGGCATAATCCTTTACAGTCTTGCTGAATCCACGTTCTCGCGGAACCAATCGTAAGCAAGCTTAACGCCTTCTTCAAGCTCCACTTTGTGTGTCCATCCAAGGTTATGAAGTTTGGTTACATCCGTAAGCTTCCTGGGAGTTCCGTCGGGCATCGCGGTGTTCCATACGATTTCTCCTTCGTATCCCACAGTCTTCTTAACAGTCTCGGCAAGTTCCTTAATCGTAACTTCCTTGCCGGTACCGATATTTACATGCTGTTCGCCGCTGTAATTCTCAAGCAGGAATACGCACGCGTCAGCCATATCATCTACATACAAGAACTCGCGAAGAGGTGAACCCGTGCCCCAAAGTTCAACAGACTTGGCACCGTTAACCTTCGCATCATGGAACTTTCTGATCATAGCAGGCATAACATGTGAACCCGCAAGGTCATAATTGTCGTGGGGTCCGTAAAGGTTCGTAGGCATACAGCTGATGAAATCGTCACCATACTGACGCTTATAGAACTTACACATCTCAAGGCCCGAAATCTTCGCAATCGCATAAGCTTCATTGGTCACTTCAAGAGGACCCGTAAGAAGCGCATCCTCGGGAATAGGCTGAGGAGCCATCTTGGGATATATGCAGGTTGATCCCAGAAAAAGAAGCTTCTTCACCTTATTCACATGCGCCGCATGAATAACATTACACTGAATCTGCATATTCTCGTATGCAAACTCTGCGGGAGTAGTATTATTGGCATTGATACCGCCGACCTTGGCAGCCGCAAGTACCACTACATCGGGCTTTTCTCCTTCAAAGAACTTGTAAACCGCTGCCTGATTGGTAAGATCAAGTTCCTTATGTGTTCTCTTCACTATATTGGTATAGCCCTTGGACTCAAGGTTTCTTACGATGGCACTGCCCACCAGTCCTCTGTGTCCGGCTACGTAAATCTTATCTGTCTTGTTCATTATCTGACACCGGCTTTCTTTAAATCTGAATCTACCATCATCTCTACGAGACCATCGAAGCTTACATCACGCTTCCAGCCGAGAGTCTTCTCAGCCTTGGTGCAATCGCCCCAGAGGAACTCAACTTCAGCGGGTCTGAAGAATACAGGGTTAACGTCAACCATAAGCTTACCTGTCTTAACATCATAAGCCTTCTCGTTAACGCCTTCACCTTCAAATCTAAGCTCTACGCCTGCCTTGGCAAAAGCAATCTGAACGAACTCTCTTACGGTATGGGTTTCATTGGTGGCAAGCACATAATCGCCGGGCTTGTCCTGCTGAAGCATCATCCACATACCTTTAACGTAATCGCCCGCAAAGCCCCAGTCACGCTTCGCATCCATGTTGCCGAGAGATAACTTGTCCTGCTTGCCGGCTAAGATGTCCGCAATTGCAAGCGTAATCTTTCTGGTAACAAAGTTCTCGCCGCGTCTGGGTGACTCGTGATTAAAAAGAATACCGTTGCAGGCAAACATGTTGTATGACTCTCTGTAGTTAACGGTAATCCAGTAAGAATAAAGCTTAGCCACACCGTAAGGACTCTTCGGATAAAAAGGAGTCTTCTCGCTCTGAGGAGCCGTCTCCGGAAGTCCGCCGAAAAGCTCGGAAGTGGAAGCCTGATAGAACTTACACTTGGGATTGGACATTCTGACAGCCTCTAAAATCTTAAGAGTAGCCACGCCTGTAGCTTCAGCCGTATACTCGGGAATTTCAAAAGAAATACCTACGTGAGACTGAGCCGCAAGGTTGTATACTTCATCGGGCACAATCTTATTCATTAGTGAAATAAGTCCCGAAGAGTCTGTCATGTCGGCATAGTGCATGAAAAGCTTCTTGCCGTTTATAGTGTCATCGTTTAACAGATGATCGATTCTCTCTGTGTTAATGGTCGAGTGACGGCGCATAAGTCCGTGTACTTCATAACCCTTCTCAAGCAGAAACTCTGCAAGATAGGAGCCGTCCTGACCGGTAATACCTGTAATAACCGCTTTCTTCATATAAATCTCCGTAAATAATAATAGCCTCGCGAGGAACCACACCTCGCAAGGCTAATTATAACATACTATGCAAGTCTAATCTTTAAGAAAAACATAATTTGCCTTAAACCTACTTAAAGAGTCTGTTCATAGCGGAGAATATAGCGTATACGGAAGCCCTGGTAATGTTCGAGCTTACGCCTACACCATAGGTTACGCGACCGCTTTCCACATCAAGCAAGTGAATGTATGCGGCAGCCTTAGAGTTGGAGCCTGCCTGCAATGCATGCTCTTCGTAGTCAAGAATCTTGATGTCAAGGCCGAGGTTCTGAATAATACCGCGCTTAACCGCATCGATAGGACCGTTGCCGGCTGCGGTGAAGGTCTTGAGTTCGCCGTGATCGGTAAAATCAAGCGTAACTTCGGTATCGAATTCTTCTCGTCTTTCGCCCTGACTGTCGTTGACTTTCATCTTCTCGAAGTGGTAAGGAGTATTGGTAGCAAGGTACTCTCTGTCGAAAGCATCCATGATTTCTTCGGGGGATACTTCACCCTGCTTCTCGGAGATTGCCTGGATAACGTTGGCAAATTCCTTGTGCATGCCCTTGGGAAGCTTGAATCCGAAGTATGTATCCATAACGAACGCTACGCCGCCCTTGCCGGACTGGGAGTTGATACGTACGATGGGTTCGTACTCTCTGCCGATGTCCGCGGGGTCGATGGGAAGATAAGGGACCTCCCAGTACTGTCCGCCACGCTCGCGCATAGCCTTGACACCCTTGTTGATAGCATCCTGATGGGAGCCGGAAAAAGCAGTAAATACAAGCTTGCCGGCATATGGATGACGAGGATGAATAGGCATCTTTACGAGGCGCTCATAAATCTCGATAATCTCGTTGATATGTGAAATCTCAAGTTCGGGGTTAATGCCCTGAGAGAACATGTTGTAGGCTACATTAAGAATATCTACGTTACCGGTTCTCTCGCCGTTACCAAAGAGTGTTCCCTCTACTCTGTCGGCGCCGGCAAGAAGAGCAAGCTCGGTAGCCGCAACGCCTGTACCGCGATCGTTATGAGGGTGAACGCTTAAGATTACGGACTCTCTGTCGGAAAAATGAGTATTACACCATTCGATGATGTCTGCGTAGACATTGGGTGTAGTCATCTCTACAGTCGAAGGAAGGTTTATGATAACCTTATTGTCCTTGGAAGCGCCCCATTCTTTCAACACTGCCTCACAAACTTCAAGAGCATATTCGGGCTCAGTTCCGGTGAAGGACTCGGGTGAGTACTCAAGAATAATCTTGCCGTCGAATTTAGCCGCGCGTTCTTTGACCATTCTTGTGCCGTCGATGGCAATCTGCTTAATCTGGTCCTTGGTCATGTTAAAGACCACATCTCTCTGAAGCACCGATGTAGAGTTGTATATGTGCACAATGGCGGATTTACAGCCCTGTATGGATTCAAAAGTTCTGTCGATAAGCTCTTCGCGGCACTGGGTAAGTACCTGAGGCTTTACGTCGTCGGGGATGAGTTTTCTCTCTATAAGCTCTCTTAAGAAGTCAAACTCAATCTGGCTCGCTGCCGGAAAGCCGACCTCAATTTCCTTAAAGCCCATCTTGACCATGTACTCAAAAAGCTCTATCTTCTCGCTTACTACCATAGGGTCTATTAGCGCCTGGTTACCGTCCCTTAGATCGACGCTGCACCATATAGGCGCCTTTTCGATTTCTTTGTCGACCCATGTTCTCTCCGGGTTTTTAAATACCGGATTTCTGCGATAACGTTTGTAGTTAAGCATTTTGGTTCCTCCTGATAATATATTGTTCAAGTGTCCGGGTGCAGACACTTAATTCACTGTAAAATTTTTCTGCTTTAATTTATTAAAGTCATTCTACAAAAAATGACCCCATTCCGCAAGGGAATGGGGTACAAAATTTTAATCATTCTCCAAGACCGCTTTCGACGACTTCCACAAGCTTCTCCAAAGCTTCATCCTCGTCTTCGCCCTCGCAGACAAATACAATTTCGTCACCACATTTGACACAGGCACCAAGTACGCTTAAAACGCTCTTGGCATTGGCTGTGTTATCCCCATAGGAAAAAGTGATAAGTGATTTAAACTGCATAGCCTCCTTACATAGGATGCCTGCGGGTCTTAGGTGTAGCCCAGTAGGGTTTTTAATTGTAACTTTCTGACTTACCATTAAATTGGCCTCCGTATGGTAAATTAGGTCTTTACCCCCAACCTCTTTCATCGTCGTGAGTGCTCTTTTCTTAAATTTCCGCAAAAGAAAAGTACCGCTCTCAACAAGATAACTATATCATCAAACTATTAACGAAACAAGTTAAAGTTTTATGAAAACTCTAGGGAAAACGTTTTATTAATCGACAAATCAAGGCTCTGAAAAAGTTGTCAGCATACCTTTGTCCGACCCGCCAAAACTTCCTTGTAATCCTCAAGATTTTTCTGTAAAAGCGCGGGCGTGTCGAGACCGTAAGGGCACTTCGAGGCACAGCTGTTGCAATGGATGCAGTCTTCGATTTTCATCATCTTGGCCTGCATTTCGGGCGTAAGCTGAGCGCTGCTTGGGGCACGTCTGAGCATCAGACTCATGCGCGCCATGTTGTTAATCTCTATACCCATCGGGCACGGCATACAATAGCCGCAGCCGCGGCAGAAATCTCCGCTTAATTCTTTCTTGTCCTTCTCTATAAGCGCCTCAATCTCAGGTGTCATGGTCGGCGGATTCTTGATGAAGGTTAAGAACTCTTCAAGCTCCGACATCTTCTGAATACCCCAGATAGGAAGAACGTTGTCAAACTGTGCCGCAAAAGCATAAGCCGCTCTTGCATTATTGATAAGACCTCCCGACAGCGACTTCATAGCTATGAAACCCATGCCGGCGTCCTTGCACATCTTAACTATCTCAATATCCTTGTCGGTTGCAAGATAGCAGAAAGGAAACTGCAACGTCTCATAAAGCCCCGACTCAATAGCCTCTCGCGCCACTGCAAGTCTGTGATTGGTAATACCTATGTGACGAACCTTGCCCTGAGCCTTGGCTTCCAGCATAGCCTCATAAAGCCCTGTTCCATCACCGGGTTTGGGACAAAATGCCGGATTATGGAACTGATAAATGTCCACATAATCGGTCTTAAGGAGGCTAAGTGAAGTCTCGAGATCCTTCCAAAAGCCTTCCGCTGTCTGCGCACCGGTCTTGGTGGCAATAAATATCTTGTCTCGCATTCCTTCAAAGGCAAGTCCGAGTTTCTTTTCACTGTCGGTATAGTATCTGGCGGTGTCAAAGAACGTCATTCCGCCTTCGTAAGCTCTTCTTAATATCTCAACAGCCGCTTCTTCTGTTACTCTCTGCACCGGAAGCGCTCCGAAGGCGTTCTTGTCTGTAGTTATGCCGGTCTTACCTAATGTTACGCTGCTCATTTCTGCCCTCCTTGATGCCTTTTCTTAATATATTGTATGCCTGTCTCCACGGAATATCCTTGCACATTACCTGTCTCTTGGCATATACATACCTAAGTCCCATGGCTGCTGCCAAGGTCCCGTAAAGAAATGCATACAACACTCCGCGGTCGTAGAAATATTTCTCATCATAACCCTTAAACCACGTAGACTCTCCACCTTCCCGCGGTTCTTCTTTGCCGATTAATACCGGCGTTCTGTACATCTTCATGCCCGCTTTGAGACAATCTCTTATAAAGAGGCTGTCCTCGCCGCATGAGTACTTGGCTCCGCCGCCGAAGAGTTCCGAAAATCGTACACCGGCTTTATTAAGCGCCTCTCTCCTCACCGCGATACTGTAAGCAGGATACCTTCCGCCATTCCATATATGTACACGTTTATAATCCGTATTGAAATAAGTCCTGCGCTCCTCGCACACCTCAACATTAAAGAACAGCGCGTCAGCCTCTGGGTGCGCCTCGAACTCCTTAATCACACGTTCGCCGTACCCGTCATCATACACAATATCATCGTCGGCAAACAGCAATATATCGCCTTGCGCCGCCTCAATCGCCCTGTTACGGCTCTTCCCGACTCCTTTTTCGGCAAAAGAAAGAACGCGCACACTTCCGCCACTCACCTTAATCTCCGCCGACTCTTCCCGCCCGCATTGATTAATCAGCACAGCATCCGTAGCAACGCGCATCTTTTTTATTAAATTGTCCGGTTTGGCATTAACGGCCGATATCAGCAATTCAAGTTTCATTTTTGACAAAAATCTTTCCAAACAACATTTTGAACAGTTTGAAAATCTGTATTCTTATAAAATCGATTGCAAGTCCGCACACAAAGACTATAAGTACAGCAAGAAGAAGTCTTCCCACAAATTCAAGGGTGGGCTTTCCGAGACTTTCGTATATTCCGAGCCACTTCTGCCAGTTATATCTAAGCGACAAATTCTCATGCGCAAGATACACCCCAAGCGCCATGGGCGAAAGCGCGCATATCACGCGTCCCATCTTCTCATTCATAGGCTTAAAGCTTAAAAATGCCGCAAAGAGCCCCAATGCCGACATCAGTACGAAAATATGATTGTACTCCGTCGAAACCCTAAGGAGCGACTCCAAACGTCCATGCTTTATAAATACTCTGCCTATTACAAACGTTTCAAAAATAATAAGCGCCACGTTCAAAAAGTAGAGTAACAGCCCGCGATGCGGCTTGTTAAGGAAACGCAGACCATACCTCTTAATGTACGCGCCCAGCAAAAATACAGTCAAAAACCATAACAGATTATAGCCCATCTTATCTTCTTCAAATCTGAAAGGGAGACAGCTCTTAAATCCGCATTCAAATATCAAAAGCAAATTTAACGCAATTCTGAACTGCTTCTGTGAAATATTCTTTACGCCGGCCTGAATTATAGGGAGCATGATATAAATCACCACGTAAATCGCAACGAACCAGAAAAGATCCATATGCACAGGGAACACCGTATGAAGCAGGAAATAAATATCTATATCTTCATGAATATCTACTCCGAGAAGCATGCAAACAAGAAAAGCACCGAGAGAATAGAAAATCATCTCAAAAATCAATTCTATCAGTCTTCCCAGCTTAAACTTGGAATCTATCAGGAAGTAGCCCGAAATCAGTATGAATACATTGACAGCGCAAAGAGACAGCGCTTCCAACACCCATGCGATTACTCCGTTCGCTGAAGGTTCGGCATACAAGTTGACAAGAAGCTTGCTTTTGCCGATAGCGTGAAGGAATACTACCATCAACATTGATAATAGCCTTAAAAGTTCCATGTTTGCATTTCGCTTTTTCATAGTCGTTTCGCTCATAATTCGTGTTTTATCTTATCCTTGACATCAATGTCGGTTCCTACCTGAACCTCCATAACCTTAAGCAGTGTCTTAGCCTTGATAGTGTGCTTGCAGCCTCTGGGAAGGAAAATCGTATCTCCGATACCCACATCGCGATATTTACCGTCCACAATTGCCACACCTTCGCCCTCGATAACCGTCCAGATTTCGTCACGGCGCTCATGGCTGTGATAGTTCATGGAATGTCCCGGCATAAGTGTCACTTTTACGGTCATACCGGCCTCTTCAATGTCAAGAACCCTGTAACTTCCCCAGGATTTCTCGGCATACATGACAGGTCCCTCAATCTTGTCGACATACGGCTTCATGTAACTTGACTGATTCTTGTCCGCAACAATGATTCCGTCGGCGCTGGCCGCAACCACCACGTTCTTAAGTCCCATCGCAAGAATCGGCACATCAATTTCATTGATAACGTGGGTATTCTCGCAGGTATCATCAAAGTGCACATTGCCCACAGACCGTTCTTCCATAACGTCAGTAAGTGTCTTCCAGGTTCCCACATCCATCCAGTCGCCGTCAAAAGAAATCACCTTAATGCTCTGTTCTTTCTCCACAACGGCGTAGTCTATGCTGATCTTGGTAAGACTTTCGTACCTCGCCTTCAAATCGGTAAAGTCTTTGTAATCTATGAACTCATGAGTCTTGTTAATCATGTATCCAAGCTTAAAGCCAAATACACCGCCATTCCACAAAGCGCCTCGATTAAGCAGTGCCTTGGCACCCTCAAGGTCCGGTTTCTCCTTGAAGGACTCTACCGTCCCATCTTCTCGCGGCACTATATATCCGTATTTCTCGCTGGGATAAGTAGGCTTAATACCCATAAGAGTAATATTGGCGCCGTTCCCGGTAACCTCTTCGCCGATTCTGCGAACCGCCTCGAAATAATCATCTTCCACGTAAGGGTCTACAGGACAAACCACAACAGGCTCCTCCTCATCAACACCCTTCTCGTACTTAAGATATGCTGCCGCAAGCGCAATTGCAGGAAATGTGTCTCTTCTGGCAGGCTCCACGCATATCTCCACGGACTCGCCCAACTGGTTCATAAGGCTCGATGCCTGAGACTTGCCGGTCGCAACAGTAATCTCCGCACCGGGGATTACCCTTCCGATTCCTTTGTACATGCGCTGTACCATGGATTCGTGGTCACCGTTTTCGGTCTTAAAAAACTTTATAAATTGTTTGGATCGAACGTCGTTGGAAAGGGGCCAAAGTCTCTTTCCCGAGCCGCCCGAAAGCAAAATAATCTGCAATTTAAATGCCTCTCCGATATATATTTCTTTGTATTAAATCTTACACTATATATTTTTCTTTTTCAAATATGGTACTGCCTGAACCTTGAGAATTACTCAATATTGACAATTCCTACATTGCCTTGAAAACAGGGTGCAAAAATGTGCTCTATGGCATTCTCGCTGACCTTTCCCTCCCATTTAGCATGGAGGTGACCGGCAAGAACCGCAACTACCGGCGAATCATCCGCATAAATCATTCCAAGTAGTTCTGCCATTTCGGCGTTTGGTTCATTGCTCGCGCCGGGAGCCCAGTAGAGTCTTCTGCCTCCCCTGACCTCTTCAGAGTAGGTCTGAAGCTCGGTCCCTGTCTCTTGCCCTATCGGAACGTGTGTCACCACAATCACCGGCTTGCCTCGGCTCATTATCTCACGCGCGGCATCTACAGTCCCACGCGAAACATTGTTCTGACTGTAGTTGATGCCCATAAGAATAATTTCATCAAGCTCCGCAACTATAAGCGCACTGTTATCGCTTATTGACGACTGGCGTTCCACCGATTTCCAATAATCCGAAGAATCCTGCCAGTAATTCTCTATATCATGATCGGCTCTCACATACATCAAAGGCTTTTCGATTTTCTCAACGCCTTCCCGAAGCGCCGACACGGTTGCTTCGGAGTTAAAATCCAGCATATCTCCCGCAAAAAGCACATAGTCCGCATCTTCTTTGTTAATTAACGCAGGCAACTTCTTCCAACGCTTTTCTGTCGTAAGGCCACCCGTCGTGAAATCTTTAACTCTGGCGGTCATGGTTTCTTTTTCCGTAAGGGATATCTCGTCGTTGTTAATCTGAAGATGAAGGTCGTTAATCACAATCAGCTTAATCGGCTTATCAAGCCCAACCTTAAGATTAACCTCGTCAACCGTGTACCCTGCGTCGCCGAAAGCTCCGTTCTCACAATTCGTGCATGCGCACATAAGAAGCAGGCACGCACATGCCAGTATTGCCTTAATTCTTCTCATAGAACTCTTCCCCCGTAAGCTCAAGCGTCACCGCATCCACCTCTTCGCCCGTCGGTACAATTTTCTCCTTGCTTCTGTCTGTCACAACATAGCCCATCTTCTCGTGAAGGTGAACGCTTGCCTTGTTATAACAGATTACCCGCGCCACAAGCTTCTTAAGCCCCAACGTTTCAAAAGCATACTTATCAAGGAGTCTGTAGGCCTCCGTCGCGTAACCCTTACCCTTGGGCGACTCTGCGTCAAAAAACAGTCCCGACTCCATAGCCTTCTCTTCCGGCTCGTAATGCTGAAGATATACCACGCCGATTACCTTACCCGCCGATTTGTCGGTTACGGTAAAATAAAAAACATCGCCCGTCTCACACTTATTCCTCACGTAATTCAAGTGTTCCTCCGCAGTAATCTCCTTACGGTAAAAGAAATTGCCCCGCACATAATCGGAATTTCTTATCGCAAGTATCCTCTCTGTGTCATCTTCAGTTATCGGTTTAAGCAAAAGGCGCTCGGATTCGAGTCTGAGCGCCTTATCAATAGGTTTCAAATGATTCATGTTAGTCTCGTATTTATAACATTACCTGCTCGATAAGATTAGCAAGTTTCTTGGCTTCTTCCTGGATTACTTCCTTGTCGTTGCCTTCAATCATAACTCGTACAAGAGGTTCGGTACCGCTGGGACGAATAAGGACTCTGCCCTTACCTGCAAATTTAGCGGTAAGTTCCTTGATGGCATCGGCAATTTCGGGATATTCCATATAGGTTTCCTTCTTATGATTGGGCACATGAGCGCCTACCAAAGCCTGCGGAAGAACTTCGCATATGGTAGCAAGTTCAGACAAAGGCTTACCGGTCTCAACCATAACTTCCAAAAGATGAAGAGCGCTTAACAAGCCATCACCGGTAGTATTGTCGTCGAGGAAAATAATATGTCCAGACTGTTCGCCACCGAAGTTAGCCCCGATTTCACGCATTCTCTCAAGAACGTATCTGTCTCCCACCTTAGTCTGCTCGATATGAATGTTCTGTCTCTCGCCCATCTGGAAGAATCCGAGGTTACTCATAACGGTGGCTACGATTGTATCCTTCTTAAGCTTGCCCTGACTCTTCATGTAGTTTCCGATGATAGCCATAATCTGGTCACCGTTAACTTCCTTACCGTTTTCGTCGATAGCAAGAAGTCTGTCGGCATCGCCGTCAAAAGCAAGACCAAGATTGGCCTTTTCGTATACTACACGAGCCATAAGCTCTTCCATGTGAGTAGAGCCGCAGTTGGCATTGATATTGGTTCCGTCGGGTGAATTGTGAATCGCTATAACAGTAGCGCCGAGTTCCTTA
The DNA here is from genome assembly GCA_017544835.1 of Lachnospiraceae bacterium. Taxonomy (GTDB): domain Bacteria; phylum Bacillota; class Clostridia; order Lachnospirales; family Lachnospiraceae; genus UBA1258. Next base: position 18,786 of record JAFYDI010000065.1, read on the forward strand.
AGTGCTTCCACCGAAGTATAGTAGGCCGCGCCCTCAGCAGTATCCACAACAATTCTTAAAGAAGAAAGGTCTGAACTGATAGCCTTAATGGAGTGGTTAATGTACTCCTCTCTTGCATCGGTTCTGTATTTAATCTTACCTACACCTGCACCGATAGGGAACTTAACGCCCTGCATACCGGACTTGATAAGAGCTTCGATTTCGTCTTCCAATGCATCGGGAAGCTTATAACCGTTTCCGTCAAAAAATTTGATACCGTTAAATTCAACGGGGTTGTGTGATGCGGAAATTACTACACCGGCATCAACTTTATATTTCTTGGTAAGGTAAGCTATTGCGGGAGTAGGAAGCACCCCTACATATACGCAATTAGCACCTACTGAGCAAGCACCCGCCATAAGTGCATTGGCAAGCATATCGCCCGAGATACGCGTGTCACATCCTACCATTATGGTGGGCTTGTGCTGATTCTCCTTGGACAATACGCAGGCTCCTGCCTGACCAAGTTTAAGAGCAAGGTCGGGAGTCAGCTCCTCATTGGCTACGCCCCTTACTCCATCCGTTCCAAACATTCTTCCCATTAGTTATTCCTCGTTTTTCTTAAGTCTCACCTGAACCGTAACGGCTTCGTCCGCACGTATGCCTTCGGGCAACTCGGGATTGATTATGCAATTATATACTCCCTCATGATACTCCGTGACGTTATTCATCAAAGCGTAATCACCGAAGTCAACCTTGCTTATTATACTTGATACATCGAGTTTTTCAAGGTTCTGCTTAAGTCCCACTATCTTAATATCTATCTTATCTGAGTCGTTGACCACTTCGGCTTCATAACCGAAAGGAACACCTTCGAAGACGATATCCTTCGCGTTTACTGTCAAAGTAATATCCGAATAAGGCTCAATATATGCCTTAAGTGTAACCTTGCCGCTGAATGTACTGGTATCGGCAATACGAACGCCCTGCGGGAGGTAATCCTGTATGTCTACTACAGTAACCAGATCGGCTGTCTGCCCAGTTACATTAAGCTCATCACCGGGTATCTTAATCTCGGAAACAACATCTATAGTAGACTTTTCACCCGCAACTGTAACAACTTCGGGAGTACAGTCAACTTCACCCGTTGCTCCGTATCCATCCGCCGGAATACCGATTACGGAATAGTAAATCGGCACTTTCTTGGTCGCAAGTATTTCAACGTCAACTCTGATATTGTTAACGTTAAGTTCAAGGTAATTAAGCGGAATAGGCTCTCCCTCTTCATCAAAGAGTTCGATATCCGCCTGTGTGGAAATCAAACCGGTGAAACCGCTTACGGGAACATCCGCATATGCTTTCTTAATACGCTCAACCACAGACTGCGGGCCGCTTATGCGAACCTGGTTCTGATAAGGGGTCTTGTTACCTACTATGTAGCCGCTCTCAACCTCACCGGAAGTCGTAACGATAATAGGAAGCTGTATAGTCTTACGTTTCTCTATCTTAACGTGAAGGTAATCCGAAGAAGGTCTGATGCTCTCTACCTTATCGGAAAACTTACTTACGGTGCATTCAATCGGAACCGAAGTGCCGTCGGTTAGCAGCTTATTCATATCCGCGGTAGCAACTATATTGTCAATCGACGAACCAAGCTCCTGAATAATGGTTCTGGGTGCCTTAACGGTAACAGTCGGAATAATCGCAGAGTTATCCTCTACCTGAAGGGTATTGCCCTGACCTGTGATAACGTCTTCGTTAAGAATCTTAACATGAACGTTCTTATACGTCTGAGTAATGATGGGATCCGTGATATTAACCACAATATACCAAAGAAGAATGGCCACAACCAATGCCACTATTTTAAGACCGAGGTTCTCGGTTATGCGCTTTTTGGTGAATTTTTCTTTCAGATTAGACTTGATGGGGACTTTGATTGTCATACCCTTTTACCCCCCTTCACTTTAAAGAAGGCATGCTTCTTCTCGGATTCAGGCTTGTCCTGTATCATCTCAAGTTTCTTGCGAAGGTGATCCGTATCAACATTTCTGAAAAGCTCGCCTTCGTAAGCAACGCTTATACGACCTGTCTGCTCAGACACGATTATTGTAAGAGAATCGGCAATTTCTGACATGCCGACGCCGGCTCTGTGTCTGGTTCCAAGTTCCTTGCTGAGAGTAGCGTTGTCGGAAAGAGGAAGGTAACATGTAGCCGCAGCAACTCTGTCACCTCGTATAATTACAGCACCGTCATGAAGAGGTGTGTTGTGTTCGAAAATATTGATAAGAAGCTGACTTGAAACAACAGCGTCCACTGCAATACCGGTTCTCTCGATATCGCTTAAGACGTTGTTCTGCTCCACTATAATGAGCGCACCGGTCTTGACCTTGGCCATTTCGGTGCAGGCTCTTATTATCTCATGAATGGTATTGTCCGAGAACTTTCCTCCGGAAGAATTGTTGCTTTCGAAATGAATCATGTTGGAGAAAAGATTGGAACGACCTAACTGCTCGAGTGCTTTTCTTAACTCGGGCTGGAATACCACTACGATGACCGTAGCGGCGATTGTAAAGAGTTTGTTGGCAATCCAAAGGATGGTGCTCATCTCAAAGATTTCGGCAAAAAGTAAAAATACGCCTATTACAATGAGACCCTTCAAAAGGGCATAAGCTTTTGTGTTCTTTATCCACAGAATAATCTCATAAATCAAAAACGCAATTACGAGAATCTCGATAAAATCCGTCCATGAAATCTGTGGCATATTGAATTTTTCAAATGTGCTCTTAGCAAATTCAATAAGATTTGCCATCCTTTAAATCTACCCTTCCCGACACTTACGGATATAAATGTCTCTATTTTTCGGAGGATTGTCCCTGCGCGCTTCTTCTTGCCGCATTGGCCGCATTGGTCCTTACGGCGTTTCTCGCACGTGACTCACCTGCAGGCTCCTGTGCCTGGGGTCTGACAGGTCTTTTAAAAGAAGCGGGTCTTGCGGGCTTTAAGATTGAAGAAGCTTTTGAACGCTTCTCAACAGGCTTCGCAGGTGCTTTCTCCTTAATCTTGATTGTGTTCTTGGGAACAGCCTTGACGTAATAATAATATTCGTCGTCTTCGAACTGAACCTTTTCCGTACGATTATAATCTAAGTCAAAACAGAAATACTGTAAGATTATATTAAGAATTATTGAAACTATGGTGCCTGCAAATGCTCCTCCCATTGAGACGCCGCCCTTTAAAGCGCTGTTGGCAACGGCCGTAACAAGGAAACATATGATGGCTCCGGCAACAATAGCAATCTGCCAGCAATAAGGTATCGATAATCTTCTGATGAGATATACCACCAAAACGGTAATGGCAAAAGAAGCTACAAATACAAACATTGCCTTATTATTAAGAATTCCGTCCACAAGCGTCTTAATACCCACAATCTTCTCAGACTTTTCTCCCTCAAGAACCGAGAAGGAGCCAACCGCATCTTTATGAGTTGAAATGTAGTGAAGCACGTGATATACAACCGCACCGCAACCTACGGATACCATGGATGAAGGCGTACCCACAAGTCCCATGGATACAGGAATTACATACGGAATCTTGAATGCAAAAGAAAGTGGTGTCAAAATGCCCGCCACCGAATCCTTGGATGAAAATCTGAAATACATAAGAAACATCACAAGGAACAAGGCCGCTACCAATGCCGCACATTCAAGAGACAAAGCTGATAAATGCACAAGGATGATAAGTGCCAATATAACAAGTGTTAAGTTAAGAGGCAGGAAAGATCCGGCAAGCGCTACCACAAGCGTTATGGGAAAGCTTGCGATTTTGGCTCTGTAACCTATCTGACCGTTAATACGAAGAAGTGCGAGAAACGTAAGCGTAAACTTAAGTATCGGCATTATAAATGCATCGTTTTTACCCACAAACCTCTTTATTTTTTCCTTAAATACCAATAATTCTCTCATAATATAAAACCGTTACTCCTGTTTATTCTCGCTTTCTTTGACAAGAAGCGATCCAAGCAGCTTTAAGTTATTGAAATACTTCTTAAGTCCCTGCCTGGCCTTCGTATACTTGATTGAAAAAACAATGTATACGATAACGCTGTAAGATATTACCGTAATGGCATAATACTTAAGCGCCTTTGACGCGAAGGCCCAAAGGTCCATCTTGAAAACTTCCGTCAATAAATTTTCAAAGTCATAATAAATATACACACCAAAAACTATCATATATGCGATGGTTGCACATATGACAGCCTTTAGAACCTGTGCACCCACATAGTCGCCGCGGAAATGCTTGGAGGCAGAATCGTATTCCTTGCCTTCATTTTCCTGAAAAGAGGCCATGCGGGTCATCAGTTTAACTCGCTCTTCACTTAGCATAACTCACCTTAATTTGATATATTCCCCCCGGAATACACTTAAATCAATTAAGAAATCTCATACGGGGAGCTTCTTTTGTATCTTTCTTCTCAACCGGAGGCGGAGCCTGGGGTTTAATTGCATTCGAAAAGCCGTTGGCCATTTCGTTCTTACACTTATCACAGAATCTGCCGGAACGTATTGTGGCGCCGCAGGATTCGCATGTAAGCTGAACCATGGAGTCCTCAGAAAACTGAAGGCGTTCCTCTCTCAACCACTGCTGAATCTGAGATACCTCAACATCACATTCTCTTGCAACTTCCTGAATACCACATCCGTTGTGAGCCGAAATGTAGGCCTTAACCTCTTTGAATTTCTCTTCAAGGGCTTCCCTGCACTGCGGGCACATCAACGGTCCCATAGCATAGTTAAAAAGTCTGCCGCATTTTCTACAATTACGTACGTTCATGTTAATCCTCCTGGTGTCAATTGGTAAAGTGACTGACTAACTGCTTTAAGTTCCCCCTCGGCTTATTGTTAAAAAGAAAACCTCTTTAACTCCCGAATCTTTAAGTTCGGCGGAAAGGGAATCTATTGTACTTCCTGTTGTAAAAATGTCATCGATTAAAACTATCCTCTTAAAGGATACAACATTTTCCTCGACAATAAAAGCCTTTTTCATATTAATGCCACGGCCTTTTTTGCCTACAAGCTTCTGTGGAACGGTATTCTTAAGCCGCTTCACAAGATAGTCGGCAACCGGAATTCCCGAAACCTCCGAAATAGCATCAGCCAGTTCTTTAGCCTGATTATAACCCCTCTTAATTAACCGTTTTTTATGAAGCGGTACGGGCACCAATGCATCGGGTTTAATCCATTCAAGCCAGTCTGCCGCTTCCCTCGCCATAAGGCGTCCGAAAGTCTTGCCGTAAGATGCTCTGTTCATATATTTAAACCTGTATATGCTGTCGCTTACGCTTGCGTAGGTATAGATGCTTTTGCCTCCGTCAAAAGAAAAATCCGAAGTCATGCACTCACTGCATATCTCGCCTTCACGTGACACAGGCCGACCGCATTTCTCGCAAAAAGGGCCTTTAATCGTTATTAACTTCTTAACACACTCGGGACAGACTCCCGTTTCATTGATGGGACGGGCCGCATCGCACAAAGGGCATCGGTCCGGATATAAAAGATTTAGGATATTCATTCAGTAATGTACGAATAAGCTTCTATAGCTCATTCAGTTCGAGTATACGACTTTTGAGACCGGAATATCTTAAGTTTTCATGATTATTTTCTATCATTTCATGTACTATTCCGGAATTACCGATCATTACGAGGCATTTCTTGGCTCTCGTGACGCCGGTGTAAAGTAAATTTCTGTTCATAAGCTGCCTCGGCCCGGGAGCCATAGGCATAATTACCGCACCATATTCGCTTCCCTGCGACTTGTGCACCGTTATGGCATACGCAAGTTCAAGTTCATCAAGGTTGGTGAAGTCATATGTTACGCGTTTATTGTCATCAAATTCCACGGTGAGGCTTGAGTCTGTCTCATCGATTTCAACTATCCTTCCCATGTCTCCGTTGAATATGCCTATGCCGGAGTCGATGGGGATATTGTGCTTGCCCAATACCTCCCATGTGGCCTGATAGTTGTTGCGAATCTGCATGACCTTGTCACCTTCACGGAAAACTTCTTCGCCGTAAAAATGTTCTCTCTTACGCTTATCCTGCGGATTGAGAGCGTTCTGAAGATAGCGGTTTAATGCTATTACGCCAAGATTTCCCTTTCGCGTCGGTGTAAGCACTTGGATATCAAACGGCTCCGCGCCTACGTAATCAGGAAGGTTCTTTGTAATAAGCTCCACCATATTCAGCATGATTTTCGAAGGGTCCGACCTCTCTATGAAAAAGAAATCCTTGCTCCCCTTCGGAGTCTCTATATCTTCACCGTTATTTATCCGGTGAGCATTGACTACTATATCACCGCTTCCCTCCTGCCTGAAAATAGTTTCAAGGCGCGTAACCGGGAAGCATTCACTGTCGAGCAGGTCCCTTAATACCTGTCCGGGTCCCACACTCGGAAGCTGGTGCGCATCACCTACCATCACGAGTCTTGCCCCCGGAGGAATTGCTTTAAGAAGCGCGCGGAACAAGAAAATGTCCACCATAGACATTTCATCCACAATTACCGCATCCACCTCGAGAGGATTGTCTTCATTGCGTTCAAAACCTGCGTCCTTGCCGTCTTCGTCGATTGTGCCGTTAAGTTCGAGAAGGCGATGAATGGTCTTCGCTTCATAACCGGTTGCCTCAGTCATTCTTTTGGCAGCTCGACCGGTAGGAGCCGCAAGAGCTATGTCCATTCCTTCGGTCTCAAAGTAGCCTATGAGAGTCTTGATAGTGGTAGTCTTACCTGTTCCGGGTCCGCCTGTGATTATAGATACGCCGTTCGTAACAGCCTGCACTACCGCTTTGGTCTGAAGAGGATCGAGCTCGTAGCCGGCCTTCGTGGCTATAGTCTCGACTTCTTTGGCAATTGATAAGTCATCTGCATAATCGTCACAAAATACATCGTTAACTACAGACTTTAAAAGCCCCGCTACTGACTGCTCCGCGTAAAAGTTCGATGGAGCGTAGACATCGTTACCCTTTATTATGAGTCGTCTGTCCATCATGAGATTATCTATCTCGGGGCTCACCTGCTCGGCCGACACATCAAGGATTCTGGCGGCTTCAACCTCCAGAACGTCCCTGGGCAGATACATGTGTCCCTGCCCCGTAGCAAGCACCAATGTATAAAGAATACCGCTTTGAATGCGATAATTACTGTCGCTCTTAACTCCGAGTCGCGCCGCTATTTCATCGGCGGTTTTAAAGCCGATACCCTGTATATCTTCGGCAAGCTTGTAGGGATTTTCTTTGAGTATGCTGTAAATTCGGTCACCGTAGTAGGAATACACTTTAATCGCAAGCGCGTTACCGATGCCGTATTTGGTAAGATACATCATAGCCTCTCTGTAGCCACGCTTCTCCTGCATGAGAACACCGATTTCCTGCGCTTTCTTGATGGTAATGCCCTTGACCTTTTCAAGAAGCTCGGGTTGTTCTTCCATGACCATGAATGTATCCTTGCCGAATTCATCAACTATTCTTTTGGCAAGAGTGGGGCCTATGCCCTTAATAATGCCCGAACTCAAATAACGAAGGACTGCAAGTTCATCCTCCGGCTGAATCGATTCATATGAAGTTGCCTTAAACTGCTTGTCGTATATCGGGTGAACCACCCACTCGCCCGTAACCTTAAGCATCTCGCCTTCGGATACGGATAAGAAATTGCCGACCAGAGTCTCCTCTGTGTCATCGACGACAAAAGAAAGTACGGAATACCCGTTGTCGGGATTCCGATAGCGAATTGACGATATAAATCCTTGTATTGTTTCCATGTTACAAATTATAATTGCGTTTCATCTGTTCGTAAAGCATCTGTGCCAGTCCGAGGCTGTTCTGCTCTGTCGAATCGGATGCAATCTTCTGAATCAGATTGTCTTTATAGTAGTCCATAAGCGTAGAAGTAGAACTTGACGAAAACTCTTCCGTGCCCACGGTCTTAGTCATTTCCTTAAAGCACTGCTCAAGAAAGTATGCTTCGAACTGTTTGCACACATCCATAAGCTCATCGTCGGTAGCCTTGGAATAGTCCTTGGTGCCGTTTAGCTTGGAAAGAGAGGAGGTCTCCTTGGATGCGGCATCGGTTAAATATTTATTGTATATGTCGGTAATTGAACTGAAATTGATGTCCATAGGAGCTCCTTTCTGAATCTGTGCGTTGCTCGTAGTATCACTTGCTCACGTTGCCATTCACAGACCTTCGGTCTATTTCATATCGCGCTGCCGCGCTATACAGTCTTACAAATTGCTATAAGGCTTTCAGCAAGCTGAGCCTCTTACCAATTTGTAACCCTGTGCACCGCTCGTAGTTAGCGTAGGTTGTTGGCCTGTTGCAACATTTCATCTGATGCTGTGATGGCCTTGGAGTTAAGTTCGTATGCACGCTGTGCGGTAATCAGGTTAACCATTTCATCTACTACCTGAACATTAGAGCCTTCAAGGTACCCCTGAGAAATCTTGGTACGCTCTATACCTGTTGCCGTATATTCGTTGATAGGCTGACCGCTGTTGGCCGATACTGCAAAAAGACCGGAATCCTGCTTCTCAAGTCCCGAAGGGTTGTTAAACTGGAATATAGCCATGGGCTGCATGCCTTCGATGGGAGTAGGGTTATTCTTCTCATCAGGGTAGCAGATAGTGCCGTCTCCGCTTATGGTAATACGGCTGGGGGCATACTTAGTAGTATCCAAAACGATAGGCTGACCGTTGGCCTGCTGAACTCTGAGACCGTCACTGGTAGCAAGCGTTACGGAGTTGTCGCCGTTAATAGCCCACTTAAAGTCACCGTTTCTTGTGTAATATGTATTACCGTCCTCGCCGGTTATTGCAAAGAAGCCTCGTCCCGAAAGTCCGAAGGATGTAGGGCTCTCACTTGCAAGAAGAGCGCCATCGGTAAATATCGATGTAATGGATGAGTTTCTTACACCGAGTCCGACCTGAGCACCGATAGGCTTGGGAGCGCCATCGGAAGTAGTGGTCTTAGTCTGTATTGTCTGATAAAGTAATGATTTAAATTCGTTAACCTCTGTTTTATAGCCCGCTGTGTTAACATTGGCAAGGTTATTGGCGATTGTATCAACGTTGGTCTGTTGAGCACGCATACCGGTTGCTGCCGTCCATAAACTTCTTACCATGAAAACCTCCTTAATAGTCTTTGCCTGTGTTTAAGCCCCATACCCAAACATAATGTCCAAAGAACTAGCCGTTAACTCT
>JAFYDI010000066.1 GCA_017544835.1 Lachnospiraceae bacterium
CCCGTTCCCGCGGACTTCGGCGCCACCACTCATCCCGAAGTTGTTGCCGGCATTATCGAGCATTTGAATGAGCACGGATTCACTGACATTCGCGTCATCGAGGGTTCCTGGGTAGGCGACAAGACCGAAGATTCTTTTGAATACTGTGGTTATAATGCCCTCAGAAATAAATACGGCATCACTCTCGTAGACACGCAAAAAGAAAAATCCTACTCGGTGCCCCACGGTGACATCTCCGTCAACATCTGTAACTGTGTGCGCGACGTTGACTTTATGATTAACGTACCCGTACTGAAGGGTCACTGCCAGACCAACATTACCTGTGCTCTCAAGAACATGAAAGGTCTCATCCCCAACTCTGAGAAGCGACGCTTTCATTCAATGGGGCTCCACAAGCCCATTGCAATTCTTAACTCAGCAATCAAACAGGATTTCATCGTCGTCGACCATATATGCGGCGACCTCGACAGCGAAGGTGGCGGCAATCCCTATTACAGCAACTGCGTCATGGCAGGCCTCGACCCTGTGCTTATTGATTCTTATCTCTGTAAGCTCATGGGCTATACGCTTGACGATGTGCCCTATATCAAACTGGCTGCTGAAGCAGGCGTTGGTTGTTCCGATCTTTCTACCCTTAGCCTTCGCACTATAGACGGCGACGGCACCGAGAAAGACGAAGTTCTTCCGAGGACTCACAGCCTCTTTAAGCTCAAAGACAAAGCCGAAGACGTAGACACCTGCAGTGCCTGCTACGAAAGCTTAATGGAAGCCCTCTCCCGCCTTGAGGAAGAAGGCATCCTCGACCGATTGACCGAGAAAATCTGCATCGGCCAAGGCTACCGCGGCAAGACCGGCGAGCTCGGCATCGGCAACTGCACCAGACTCTTCAATCACTCCGTCCCCGGCTGTCCGCCCGAACCGGATGATATCTACGAAGGCATCAAGGCATATGTTAATAAATAAATCAAAAAGCGGAAGCAACCCGACATACCGAGCGCTTCCGTTTTCTTTTGCCAATTATTTAATTCCCAGAATCTTATCGATGTCTCCCGCCGTGAAATCAAATCCGCCGAGACAGTTCTTAGCATCATCCATTCTTTCTTTGTAACGGTTTGCCATATCTGTGATGCCGTTGTCCTTGTACATCTTGTACTGCGCAGCCGCCTCTATGTAATCGTGGACTGCCAGCACCTCTGCGTACTCCGTCTGCTTGTCTGTATCAAGGTTATCAATCAAATCGCTCTGCATCGTAGCATACAACTGACCGTACGCCTTACTCGTTATCCTGTCGGCGATACGCGTAGCGCTTGAGTAGTAGGTAGGCTTGTAATTAAACATCATGTACAAATCCGCCACCAATACCGCCACAATGATTCCCCATATAAGTCCGAGGATGATCGCAAGGACTTTTTTGCCTTTATTACTTGCTTGTGCCATTGTACGCCTCCTCTATCAATACCTGAATCTGCCCCTCGCTCATATTCTCAAGGTTACCCGCATCGTCTTCAGAGATTCCGACATATGTGGTCAAAAGAAGCCCCATATCGCGCTTGCAGTTTTCAAAGAATCTTACAACCGTTTCATTTTCCGTTTCCGGTCCGGCATTATAGTACTTATAAAAGCGATACACTTCGCTGCCTACAGTTGTCAATTCAGACTGCGATAAACTTTCATCCGTAAGATTCCTCATTATATCCGAGAATACATAGGAATATTCGGTTGCAAGGTTTTCCGCACTGTAATATTCCCGCATCGACTTATCGTTTGTGCTTTTGACACCCTTCGCTCTTGCCAGGGTATCAAGTTTAATATAATCGCAGTCTTCTATAAGAGAGATTACCTCCTCAAAATACTTCTCGGCATTCTGACGTCTGTGGTCTCTATACATCTGACGCCCCGCACTTTCGGCAACGGCCGAAAAAAGAATAACGCCCGCGATAGCCGCGATTGTAACGGCAATAGCTGTGATTCTAAAGGTCCTTTTATTAAACTTTCGGGTGTTGCCCACTACTTCTTCTTTGGTCTTCTTATAGTCATTGGCGTAGCGCTTCATGTCCTCGCGATGTTTCTTGGCCACAGGATTGGCCGCACCGCAGTATGGGCAGAAGGCGTTGTCTATCTGGAGATTGGCTCCGCAGGATTGACATTTCATATTACTTGCCCCACCTTTCTTCCACAAAATGGCTTACTTCCGTGTAATCGGGATAACTGTCGCTCCCGGCTCTGATTCGAAGCGTATCGAATTCTGTCTCTGTTAAGTCGAAAGCTTCACACACCTCTTTTTTAAGTTTGGGCCATTCTTCGTCAAAAAAAGCTTTCTCCTGAGGCTTAAACTTGTATCCGGATTTGGAAGAAACAGTCATGTAATAAGCGTAAAGTGAACTGTGAATGGCATCTGCTTTGTAATATGACGGCGCCGATTCTTTGGACAGCACATCCGCTATCTTGTAGCGCGCATCTCTGTAAGCTTCATATCCCTTGTAGAAATTGTAATGCTGCCAGTCGTAAGCATTAATCTTTCTGGTTTCGGACGCTATTGTATCGCACATTTCGTCGTACTTGCCGGCATCATAGAGTTCATCCCACTTATCGGTTACGTCTCTGAAAAGTCTTATCTCCTCGATCTTTAAGTCCATGGCTTTTCTTTCTCCGCTGCCAAGACCTTCTTGTCTGGAGATGCGCGCACTCACCGCCATGATTGAGATAAATCCCGCAATCAAAAGCGTAGCTGCAAACACCTTTAAGAACGCTTTAAGTTCGCTCTTATAATCGATAACCGCAAGCTCGTCCACATTGTCTAAATCTTTGCGGATTTTATTAAGTTTATCATTGTATTCTTTCTCGGCTCCGACTTCGTTAATCATGCCGCAGTAAGGGCACTTGGATTCCTTCTCGTCGTATGAGCCGCCACAGTTTGAACAAATCTTCATATCGTGTCTCCGTTTTCTTTTTCCTAAGTAAATATACCTTGAAAAACGAGTTTTTGCAAATGCGCCTTTATCGGGTGAAATACTCGCAAAAAATTGACAGATATCATTGATATTTGTCCTTACAATTGCTATACTTTTTCTTGGTACATAGAAACTTTACTCAAGGAGGGTATGTTATGAAGGTTTTTAAAGATTTTAAAGATTTCATCTCCAAAGGAAATGTCATGGACATGGCAGTCGGCGTTATCATCGGTGGCGCATTCGGTAAGATTGTTACCTCTCTTGTTAACGATATTCTGATGCCTCTTATCGGTATTCTTACCGGCGGTATCGATTTCACCGCACTTTCCGCCAAGGTCGGCGACGCAGAGGTTATGTACGGAAGCTTCATTCAGTCCGTAATCGATTTCCTTATCATCGCACTTTGCATCTTCTTTATCACCAAGTCCATCGCCAAGGCAGGCGAGAAGCTTAAGAAGAAACAGGCCGAGGAAGCCGCCGCAGCACCCGCAGGCCCTACCAGCGAAGAACTCCTTACAGAGATCAGAGATTTACTTAAGAATAAATAATTAAGAATAAATAATTATTAGCCAAAGAAAGGCTATCGCCCTTATGAGCGGTAGCCTTTTTAATTGCTCTGAATAGATTAATAGTTAACGTCGGCGACGCTGTTGCCTGAGCTGTCATCCGTAAGAGTAAAGCCCATGAGGCCTTTGAAGTATCCTTCATAGCTTCCGCCGGACACTGCATTCATCGTCGTCAAAGATTTAAACTTATTGTTCTTAAAGGTCACATTAATCTTGGCGCCTTCCCTCTCCTGCGAGTGGATGGTCATATCGGTAAAGCTGTTGTTGATAAGCTTAATATTTTGTTCACCCTTGATGTCCGCATCCGCAGAATCGTGGAAGAATATATCATCAAACACGCAGTTGCTGATGGTTATTGTGCCTCGTCTTAAACCGATTCCGAAACTTGAATTATAGTCGGACTTAACGACGCAGTTATCGATTGTAAGCGTCTTATCGGTTAAGTAGTTAAAGTCGGCATGAATACCGTAAGCTGAAAGCTCCGAATCATGGCGACCATCACTGACCGCTTCGATAGTCAGATTGGCAATCTTGCCAGCCGATACTTCAAGCGGAGGCTTATAGTAATCTTTGTCGTAGCTTATAAGCGAGCACAGATTCTTGTCTACGCCGATAATATTGGCCGTTTTGTTCTGCACATCAACATTATCGATATATGTGCCGGGAAGCACGAGTATCGTACCACCGCTCTTTAAGCATCTTCCCGCATAGCTAAGCGATACATTGGCCGGCGCATTCTTACCTACTACGTAGAAGTAGTTGCCTCTGTCCGGACGCTCCTTGGAGCCTGTCAAGATGCCTGTCGAGACAAAATAAGTCTTCTTGTCGCTGTAAGAAAGGGTCACATACTCGCAGTCGGTTCCGAAATCATAATACTGCCCCTGACTTACGTCTGCTTTCTCCGAAGAAATCAGTTCTTTATTACTATCGTATTTATTAATCGTTACGGCCTTGGGGCTGTAGATTGCATAGTAGAACTTATCGTTAATCTCTATAAAGTCGGTCGTGTCGCCCTTAGTGGTGACATTCTCGATAAGATTCCAGCTCTTTTTCTTGGTCACATAGTACTCGGATACGTAAGTATCGTCGTAAGGATTGGCTTCCGCTTCGGCTTCTTTGAGCTCAATTCCGCCTATGATGGACTCAAGGTCGCTTAACTGTACATTAAGCCTCTCGTTCTCTTCATAAAGCGCATCTATTTCCTCTTTGAGCGCAAGATTCTCTGCGCCTGAAGCCTCATTTTCTTTTAACAGGCTGTCGTAAGCCGTCTTAAGCGCTTCATACTTCGTAGACTCGCTCGCAAAGCTGTCTTTAATCATGTAAACGCACATACCTACCAGCGCCACAATCGTAAGCCCGATAAATATTTCCAGCACCAGCTTGCCCGCCGAATGTCTGCGCTTGGGGTTCTTAGGCTTATGGGGTTTATTGGACTTTGTGCCGGACTCGGCTTTAGGCTTAGTGGTGGGCCCTGCAGTAGGCTCGGCGGCTCTAATCGGTGTTTCCATTTCTATTTCAACCGGCTCGCTGCGCCTGACCGGTATCTCTACCTTGCTACGCTCAGTATGCGCTATAGCTCTTTTCAATTTCGGGTCTTGAGCCGCTTTGGCTCTCAACTTTCTCTTTATCTCTTCTTTATCCATATCTCTGCCTTTCCACGCTATTATAGCAAGATATTGGGATGTGTGGAGGAGATTTGGGAAATTTAAGAATTTTTTATGATATCATCGTAACCACATGACTACTCATATTTACAACATAAAAAGCCCCAAGGCTCACTGCCTCGGGGCTTTTATATACATATTGTTATCCTTTAACGCCGATTCTTACAAGGGCACGATGGAGCTTGGCTTCCGCAAGTCTTATTTCTTTGTCGGTAAGATCGTTGCGGGCTAAGATTTCCTCGGCCTTTTTCTTGGCGGCTTCTGCACGTGCGACATCAATGTCCTCGCCCCACTCCCAGGTGGTGGCAAGAAGGTGGCACTCTCCATCCATCATGCTGAGCATGCCGCCTATGCAGGCAGCGTCTCTTCTGGTGCCGTCCTCAAGGACTACGTAGGCCGCGCCCATTCCAAGGGCGGTGCAGTAATTGGAGTGTCCTGCCAAA
>JAFYDI010000067.1 GCA_017544835.1 Lachnospiraceae bacterium
AAAGTTCTGTCATGTCTTCCTCCTTTTCGGTTCCTTGTTCCTCTTGACACGTTAATCATATCTCCGTTCCTATAATTACCCCATAGCGTTTCGGGAAAAAATAAATTTCCTGAAACCGCAAGTTTTTATTTTAGGGCAAAAGAAAAACCCGCTCCGAAATCCGGAACGGGTCTGATATCTTTATTAAGTTAAAAGTCCTTCTTCGTAGCCTCGTAAAGCGCGATGCTGGCGGCTATAGGAAGATTAAGGCTGTCTATCCTGTGCGAGTGTGTAATGATAACGCTCGTGCCCACATTCAGGAACGAATCGGGAAGGCCGGTCGCCTCATTACCGAATATCAATGAGTAGGGCTCTTGAACGGTTAACTCCGAAAGTTTCTTTTGAGCCTTAAGCATAAACGGATACATCTGTCTGTCACCGTATTGTGCCGCATATTCTTCAAAAGAAGAAAATACAGAAATATTCAAGTGAAACAACGCACCCATAGACGCTCTGACGGTCTTGGGATCAAAGTGGTCCACCGCAGGAGTGATAATTACAAGGTTTGTAATTCCAAAGCCTGCAGCGCTTCTCATAATAGTACCCATGTTACCCGCATTAGAGGGGTTATGAAGCACTACATGATTGGCACCCGCGTCAACGGGTCTTTCAAATTTTTCAAATTCGCCTATGCAAAAGCAGTTTTCCTTTTGCGATAAGATGTTAAAGGGCTTGTCGCCGTATTCCATGGGAATCTTTAACTCTTTACAAAGAGCCTCGAGCTTGTCAAAAGCCTCACCCTTCTGCATGGCGGAATGGATATATACTCGTCTCGCGTGCTCCGGCGCATACTTAAGCATCTCAAACGTAAGCGTTATGCCGAGTGCATAGGAGACGGGATCTTCTTTCTTATACCGTTTCATCTTCTTTAACTTCCTCAACAGGTGCGGTAGCGGGAGCCTCTTCCGATTCGGCAGCTGTCTCTGCCTCGATAACGGTCTCCTTGCGTGTCTGAGCAATAATAAAGATTACAAGGCCTATTACAAGGCTGAATATTCCATAAAACTGTGAAGTGGACAAGGAACCAACCGTTCCTCTTTCGTCGGCTCTGAACATCTCTACAATGTAGCGACCTACGCTGTAGAACATAATATAGCAGGCGGTAACGGTTCCTTTCTTCTTCGTATGCTTGGCAATAAAAAGAAGGAGCGCCATATTAAGCAAGTCTCCGCCGGCCGAAATAAGCTGTGTAGGGATAAGCTTAACATCATTGGGTGCATAGAGGGAATTATGGAAGGTAACACCGATAGGGCTTGTGGTCTCTCTTCCGTAACAGCAGCCTGCGAAGAAACATCCCACACGGCCGAATGCCTGTGCAAGCGCAACCGAAGGCATGCAAAGTTCAAGATAATCGAT
Organism: Lachnospiraceae bacterium; assembly: GCA_017544835.1. Taxonomy (GTDB): domain Bacteria; phylum Bacillota; class Clostridia; order Lachnospirales; family Lachnospiraceae; genus UBA1258. Next base: position 1,396 of record JAFYDI010000067.1, read on the forward strand.
AAATTTAACCTTCTTAATCCTGCAATAAAGTATTACGGCAAGAATACCGCCGGTAATGCCGCCGTATACCACAAATCCGCTGGATGAGATAAAAGAAAGCGGGTCGGCAATAAAGCTCTTCCACTCTACCAGGCAATACATAACCTTGGCAAATAAGAATCCAAACACAGCAGCAACAAACACAATTCCATAAACAACGTCATCGTTAAGGCCTTTCTTCTTGCCTCTGTGGCTTGCCTGAAACAGTGCAAGCAAAAGTCCTATAGCTATGCAGGCACCGTAACCGTGAATGGTAACAGGCCCGATGGTCAACCAGTCATTATACATATCTACCTCCGTATTTCACGCGAAAAAAATAGCTCCGGCCAACATATGCCGGAGCCGCTTTAAAATTCTTACTGATCGGTATATTTCTTAATGAACTCCATAACATCGCCGACGGTCTGAATGCCTTCAAGCTCCTCGGGATCGAGTTCCATATTGTACTCCTCTTCAAAAGCCATAACAAGCTCAAGTAAATCCAAAGAATCTACTCCGAGATCATCCTTAAAAGATGTATCCTCTGTGATTTCAACATCATCAATATTCAACTGCTCTCTGATAATATCAATAATCCTGTCTAACATTTAAATCTCCTTCTTGTATATCTATACTGTTCAAGCAAAGTATAGGGTGAATGTTTTTGTTTGTCAATAACCATATATGTTGTATATATCATCAGTATATACACCGGGCTGTTTGTAAATAATTAACGGCTTTAAAACCGTCATACGAGAGCGCCCGCCTCTCACAGCTTCGATAAGAACCATGTTGGGTTCCTTGTCAACGAAGGGATATACAAGCTGCATGCGCTTAGGCTCAAGCTTGTATTTCTTAAGTGTCTCAAATATCTCGGCAAGTCTGAAGGGCCTGTGTACGAGAAACAGGCTTCCGCCGGGCTTAAGTAATGCCGCGGAGCTTCTTGCCACATCATCAAATGTGCAAAGCACCTCATGCCTTGCAATAGCCATTGCATCCTTAGGATTCTTCAGGCCATGTTCCCCAATCATATACGGCGGATTGCATGTAATTGCGTCAAAAGAAGCCTTTTGAAACAATGTGTCCGCCTCTTTAATGTCCCCAACAACCACCTCGATTTTCTCATTAAGATTATTAAGTGCGATACTCCTCATCGCCATGTCTGCGGAGTCTTCCTGTATTTCAAGCGCACTTATTTGTGAAGCTTCGGTCTTGGCGGTAAGCAAAATCGGTATGATACCTGTTCCCGTGCCAAGGTCCAAAACCTTACTGTCTTTCTTAACGTGCACAAATCCCGAAAGAAGCACCGCATCCATTCCGAAACAGAATCTGCCCGGGTCCTGGATAATCTTAAGGTTGTTTCTTTCTAAATCATCTATGCGCTCGTTGTCTTTAAGTAAAACTTCCAAGGTTAATTCTCCAAGCCCTCAAGTTCGCGCTTTTCTTCCTCGGTAAGCTCAATCTTCTTGGGTCTGCGTCTCTTGAATGTAAGCTCTTCGGGCTTATATTCTCTTAATTCTTTCTCATCGTTTTCTTCAACAATTACTTTAACAAGCTGGCGAAGGACGTTAACCGACTGAACCTGTCCCTTGCGGTTCTCGGCATTGATGGTAACCTCATCACCGACATTGGGAAGATTTCTGTTAAGCTCTTCGTAAGTCTCCTGCTCGTTCTTAAGGCAGCACATAAGTCTGCCGCATACGCCCGAAATCTTGGTAGCGTTAAGCGAAAGGTTCTGCTCCTTGGCCATCTTAATCGACACCGGCTGGAAGTCAGCCATGTAAGTGTTACAGCAAAGCGGGCGTCCGCAGATACCTATGCCTCCGCGAAGCTTCGCCTCGTCTCTGACACCTACCTGACGCATCTCGATACGTGTATGGAATACTGCAGCAAGGTCCTTAACAAGCTCTCTGAAGTCAACTCTGCCGTCGCTGAAATAGTAAAACAAAATCTTGTTATTGTCGAAAGTATACTCGGCATTGATAAGCTTCATGGGAAGATTTCTCTTCTCAATTTTCTCCTTGCAAATAGGGAGAGCTTCTTTCTCCTTACGGCGGTTGGTGGCCTCGCGCTCATCGTCGGCCTTGGTAGCTACTCTGATAACATCTTTAAGGGGAGGAATAATCTTATCATCCTCAACCTCGCATACGCCAAGCACTACGGTACCGTACTCAAGACCTCTAGCGGTCTCTACGATTACGTGGTCGTCTCTTTTAATATCAAGGTTACCGGGGGCGAAATAATAAACCTTTCCTGCCTCGCGGAAACGTACTCCTACTACTTTAGTCATCTATATCTCCTGTATGGTTAAAAATAACAATTCCATGGTAAGTTCAAAATTTACGTTGGCGGTAAGCCTTCTCTTCGCAATCTCTATAGCCTCGAGCGCTCGCGTAATGTCAGAATATGACGCACGTTCCGCCACCTTCTTAATATACTGTATTTCCTCCTTAAAAATCAAGATGTCTGTATCGGGCGCGGATTTAAGAAGCAGTATGTCCCTGAACCACACCGTCAGAACATCGAGGAAATCGTTAATATCGTTCTTAATCGACACGGCTTTTTTGACAAACGGAGTAATGTCCGCTATGTCAGCGCCGTGAATATTCTTAAGAAGAGAAATTGCATCCCTTCTCATATTGTCAAAGTCATCATTGTCGGCAAGAAGTCTCGCCTTGCCGATATTGCCTCTGGAAAAAGCAACACATACGTCAGCCCTGTAATCGGGCACTTTAACCTCTTCCATAAGATACTTCTTCACAAGGTCGTCGGCTACCGGCTTCATATTAAGAAGCACTGCACGGCTTAAAATCGTCGGAAGAAGTTCCTCGGCGTTCGTCACAAGAAGAATAATCACAGCATACTCCGGCGGTTCCTCAAAGGTCTTAAGGAGCGCGTTCTGTGCCTGCTGGTTCATCTTCTCGGCTTCATCGATTATATATATTTTCTTACGGCCGGCGTAAGGGCGGATGTTGACGTCGCCGTTAACCTGTGTACGGATGTCATCTACGCCTATTACATTCGGCTTCTCATGGGTTACATATATCACATCGGGGTTATTGTCCGAAAATGTCTGCGAACAACTGTGGCACTTGCAGCAAGGCACCTCTCCCTCGGACTCACATAAAAGAGCACCCGCGAAAATCTTTGAAATAAACTTTTTTCCCGAGTACTTCTCTCCGCACAATATATACGCATGCGATACTTTATTCTGTTTAATGGCCGTTTCGAAATGGTCTCTTATAAGGTCCTGGCCGATTATATCGTTAAAATTAGGCATTCCCCGTAACCCTTAGGTGAATATGTCAAGGATAAGCCCCCTGATGTCACCAATCTTTTGAAGTATCGTAATGTTGTCTTTCTGCTCTTTCATAAGCTCCTGCGCAAGCTCGTCTAAAGTCTCGTCCACAAGTCTTATGATTCCGTATACTCTGTGTCGTCCCTTTCTGTCTAAGAAGTTCTCTCTGGAAAAAGAATGAGACCTCGACACAATTTCATTCATGAAGTCCTTGATAAGACTTCTGTATTTGCGCATGTCCTTAATATCTTTCTTCTTGGAGATACGCTCGCCTTGCATGGTGATTTCTTCCATAAGAGTGGTGAGGCGGGCCTGAAGATCCTCCTCAGAAATCTTACTCATGAGCATGAACTTAAATTCTTCACTTGTCTCCGGGACTTTGGTAGAATCGTATACCTGGTTCGCTCCCGTAATCTGGTTGATTTTAATGTCCATAGGCTACTCCGAAAACACTACATGTTATCAGCGATGTATGACTCTATTTCATTAAGACAGTCTTTTAATTCGTTATTGTAAAACCTTCTTGTGATTCCCGCTTCCTCAATCTTTGTATCGGAAAAATCCGCGGAATCCGCAAGATATCTTCTGCACATTTCTTCGTATTTGGGGTGTTGCTGTTTCTTTTCCCTGTTAAGGGCACGTTGCAGTCTTATGCCGTCGTCAAGGTCCACAAGCACGGGAATTATAGAGTCTCTTCCGTAGTACTCGCAGATTTTAAGATATGACTCTATGGTGCCGATGGTGATGTAATTGGTTGATTTTAAATCGATCTGGCCATCATCCGCGGTAAAGTATCTCCAAGGTCCGTGTACCGTGTTGTAGCAGCGGTCCTCTATAACCTTGCCCGCATCCTTAAGACTTTGGAAGCCGGCCTCATCGGTAAAATGATACTCGTGTCCGTCCTTCTCTCCCCCGCGAATCGGTCTGGTGGTATATGACACGATGGTCTTAAAAGAAAACGTGTTTTTTCTAAGAAGCTCCTTAAAGATTGTATCCTTACCCGTGGAGCTCTTCCCCATTATATAGACAATCTTACCCAATTATTTAATCCTCGACCTGATTCTTTCTGTTTTAGTAAGCTTATTAAGTCGTAGCGACTCGATGGTGGAGACGTATTTGTCCGCAGCGGTAACTATCCATGCTTCCTTGCACTTGGGAATACGCGTAAGTGTAAGCGGCCACATGTGAGAGCGGATAATATTCTTCTGCTTGTCCGTAAGCTCATACTCAGCCATTGCGTTCTTAAGCGCAACTCCCGGATGATAGAATCCGTGAAGATTCTGAAGCCCTCTGTGGTCATCATCGTGCCAGTCATAAAGAAAATAGTCATGCAAAAGCGCACCCCTTACAAGGTCAGACTTATTACACTTAATCTTAAACTTGTGGCAAATCCACAAGCCCGTGTAAGCCACCTTCATGGAATGCTTCATGACCGAAACGTTGGAATGCTGAATATTGTTCGCACTGCTTCTGAAATTTTCGGATTTTAATATGTCAGATCCGTATTTACGGATTTCTCTTCTGATGTTGTAGTTTCTTCTTTCGCTCATACCCTAATATAATATCACAAAAGGGTTAACGACAACAAACAATCTTCCTACAGATTCCTTAAGATTCCGTCAATGATTTCAAAAGCCTCCGCTTTCGCCTCATAAGGATATATCTTATAGTACGGATTACCCGTAAGCATAGCGGACAGTTCGCACTTTGACTTTCTGTACAAAAGAAAGCACGGCTTACTCAATTTCTCCGCATACGCAAGCTCATATCCCACCCCAAGCGACGGCGAAGTGCACTCAGCAATCACCGCATCGCACTCCTTAAGCCAGTTCGTATCCTGCTCATATATAAGCGCATCCTTGTCACGTCCGTTCTCAAGCAAGCTAAGCGACAAGTCACCGATGTGCTCTGTAAGAACAATATCAGTCTCCTTAATGTGCCCGATTATTTCTTTGTACAAAGCCGCATCGTCTCGGCCGCCACGGATGGAGCCCGCGAAGTAGATTTTCTTGTTCATACCAATCCCTCATTAGAAAAAGGCCTAAGCCACAAGAGCTCAGGCCTTTTGAAAACCTTATCAGATATTGAGTAACTCGCTGTATTCCTTCAAAGCGCCGTCGGTCTCGTGAGCGAGAACTTTCTTAGCAAGGACTTTACCAAGCTGTACGCCTTCCTGGTCGAAGGAGTTAACGTTCCATGTGAAGCCCTGGAACATAATCTTGTTCTCGAAGTGAGAAAGAAGTGCGCCCAATGCTTCGGGAGTAAGTGAATCGCCGATGATGATGCTTGAAGGTCTGCATCCTGCGAAGTTCTTGTTCTTATTGTCATCGTCCTTACCGCAGGCAAAAGCAACAATCTGAGCGGCAACGTTGGCGCAAAGCTTCTGCTGGCTGGTGCTGCCCTGAATGTCTACGTCTGTGCCGATCTGGCTGTTCTTAAAGCCGATGAACTGAAGGGGAATAATGTCTGTTCCCTGGTGTAATAACTGGTAGAAAGAATGCTGGCCGTTGGTGCCGGGCTCACCGAAGATGATGGGGCCTGTTACGTAACTTACGGGCTCACCGAAACGGTTAACGGACTTACCGTTAGACTCCATGTCTGCCTGCTGAAGGTGTGCAGGGAAACGGCTTAATGCCTGAGAGTAAGGAAGAACTGCGGTAGCACCGAAGCCTAAGATATTTCTCTCATATACGCCGATTAATGCATCGAGCATAGCGGGGTTCTTGCGAAGGTCTGCGTTCTTGGCAAGCTTGTCTTCTTCAGCCGCACCGTTTAAGAAACGAGCGAATACTTCGGGTCCGAAAGCAAGAGACAATACTGCTCCGCCTACAGCTGAAGTTGAAGAGAAACGTCCGCCGATATAATCATCCATAAAGAAAGCTGCAAGATAATCAGAGCTCTTTGCAAGAGGTGAGGTCTCGCTGGTAACAGCAACCATGTGCTTGGAAGCATCAAGACCTGCGTTCTTAAGAGCATCCTTAACGAATGCTTCGTTGGTAAGAGTCTCAAGTGTGGTACCGGACTTGGATACCAATACGAAAAGTGAATGTGCAACATCTACGCTGTTAAGTACTGCTGCCGCATCGTCGGGGTCAACGTTTGAGATGAACTTAGCTTCCATCTTGAAGTTGCCGGTCTTCTTAGCCCAGTTTTCAAGAGCAAGATACATAGCACGGGGACCCAAGTCACTTCCGCCGATACCGATCTGAACTACTGTGGTGAACTTCTCACCCTTAGCATTGGCAATGGCACCGCTGTGAACCTTCTCTGCGAATTCAGCAATCTTCTTCTGCTCGCCTACGTAGAACTCTCTCTTGTCTACGCCGTCAGCCACAACCTTGTCACCAAGCATGCCTCTGGTAAGCTGGTGAAGTACAAGTCTCTTTTCGCCTGTGTTAATTACCTCGCCGTTGTATAAAGCTTTGAACTTTTCGGTAAGTTCAGCTTCCTTGGCAAGTTCTTCGAGAACCTTTAATACGTCCTCATCAACAGCCTTAGCCGCATAGTTAAAAGAAAGACCGCATGCCATGGGCACACTGTATTCTTTAACTCTCTTGGCTCCTGCCTCACCGCTCATAGCGGCCTTAAGATTCACCTTACCGGTGGAAGCAAGCTTCTTAAAGCTTGCAAGAGTGTCTAAGTTATTCCATGAAACCATTATATTTCCTCCATTATTTGATAATGTATTTCCGCAAATTTTCGTACGCCTTTATATTAATCGATTTGCGCTTTCTTTTCAAGAAGAAGCGACTACAGCTCTATGTCAAGCTCCACGGGGCAATGGTCGGAACCATAGATTTCATTATGGATAGAAGCTCCCGTAATCTTGTCCTTAATATCATCGGACACAATAAAATAGTCGATGCGCCAGCCTGCGTTCTTTTCACGTGCGTGGAAACGATATGACCACCATGAGTACGCATCCTTAAGGTCAGGGTAGAGAAAGCGGAACGAATCCACATACCCGCTTGCAAGAAGGTCGGTCATCTTGCCGCGCTCCTCATCGGTAAAGCCCGCGTTACGGCGATTGGTCTTGGGATTCTTTAAGTCAATTTCTTGATGTGCTACGTTTAAGTCACCGCAGAAAATGACCGGTTTCTTTGTCTTAAGACCATTGATATATGCAAGGAAATCGTCCTCCCACTTCATACGATAATCAAGACGGCGAAGCTCATCCTGCGAGTTAGGTGTGTAGCAGGTTATGAAAAAGAAATTGTCATACTCAAGCGTAATCACGCGGCCCTCGTGGTCGTGCTCGTCAACACCTATGCCGTAAGCGACGCTTATGGGCTCATGCTTCGTAAAGATTGCGGTACCCGAATACCCTTTCTTTTCCGCGTAGTTCCAGTAACCCTTGTAACCTTCGGGAAGCTCTAAGTCTATCTGACCCTCCTGAAGCTTCGTCTCCTGCAGGCAAAAAAAGTCCGCTTCGGCCTCCTTAAAGAAATCGGTAAATCCCTTATCAACGCAGGCGCGAAGGCCGTTTACGTTCCAAGATATCATTTTCAAGGCAATTTCCTCCAAATAAATGCTTAATTAATAACGATGTTTGGACATAATTATACCATCACTTTAATGAATTTGTGCTATAATGTGAAACTGAAAATTATAAACCCCGTTAGTTTGAGAGAGAGGTACGACTATGCATTTTAAACCCACCGGAATTTGTGCAATAGGAATAGATTTTGAAGTAGTAGACGATCGTGTATACGACGTTCGCTTCACAGGCGGTTGCGACGGCAACCACAAGGGCCTTGCTGCTTTAATCGAAGGCATGCCCGTTCAGGAAGCAATCGACAGACTTTCAGGCATTACTTGCGGTCCCCGCAGCACTTCCTGCCCCGACCAGCTTGCAAGAGCTTTACAAGAATATTCATCCAAGAAGGCAGTTTAATGAGTAAGAAAATTGTTCTAACGGGTGGCGGTACCGCGGGTCATGTAACCCCCAACATCGCGCTTATCCCCGAGCTTAAGAAAGCCGGATACGAGATAAGCTATATCGGTTCCAAGGACGGTATCGAGAAGCGTCTTATCGAAGATTACAACATTCCTTACTATGGTGTGTCTACCGGTAAGTTCCGCAGATATTTCGACCTTAAGAACTTTACGGATCCTTTCAGAGTCATTCACGGATTTGCTGAAGCCAAGGCAGCGCTTAAAGAGATTAAACCCGACATTGTTTTTTCAAAGGGCGGTTTCGTGAGCGTTCCCATCGTAAGAGCGGCTCATGCGCTTAAGATTCCCTGCATTATTCATGAATCCGACATCACTCCCGGGCTTGCCAATAAGTTATGCATCCCTACAGCAGTGAAGATATGCTGTAACTTCCCCGAGACCATGCACTATGTTCCCGCAGACAAAGGCGTTCTTACAGGCACCCCTATCAGAGAAGAGTTAACCGAAGGCGTTCGCAAGAAAGGTCTCGACCTCTGTGGATTCCACGAGTTTAAACCCGTTTTGATGATAATCGGCGGCAGCCAGGGTTCAAAACTTGTCAACGAATGTGTACGCAAGAGCCTTCCCGTTCTCCTTAAGGATTTCCAGATTATCCACTTATGCGGTAAGGGTAACCTTGACGAGAGCCTTAATGACACCTTAGGCTACAAGCAGTTTGAATATTTAAAAGAAGACTTAAAAGATGCTTTTGCCGCTTCCGACGTGGTAATCTCCCGCGCAGGCGCCAATGCCATCTGTGAGTTACTGGCACTCCACAAGCCGAATCTTTTGATTCCCCTTGATGCGGGAAGCCGCGGCGACCAGATTTTAAACGCAGATTCTTTTGCCGCTCAGGGCTTCTCCATGGTTCTTGCGGAGAAAGACATGACTCCCGAAACCCTTACATCATCGGTTCAGGAGCTCTTCTGTAACCGCCAGACCTACATCGAGGCCATGACCAAGTCAGGTCAGTTACAGCCGATACTTACAATCGTAAGTCTTATCGAAAAGTACAGAAAGAATAC
>JAFYDI010000068.1 GCA_017544835.1 Lachnospiraceae bacterium
CAAGAAATATGTAACAAGGGTTAAGAAATGTAAGGCTCATGACGAACTGAACGATGCACATAAAGGTGATACAGTTCGTATAGTTGAGTGCAGACCGATCAGCAAAGATAAGTGCTGGCGGCTTGCGGAAATCATTGAGCGTGCAAAATAAGGAGATTTCGTAATGATTCAGATGCAGACAAACCTGACCGTTGCTGATAACTCCGGCGCAAAAATCGTTCAGTGTATTAAAGTTATCGGTGGTTCACACCGCCGTTATGCAAGTATTGGTGATGTAATCGTAGTAGCAGTTAAAGATGCTATTCCTACATCAACAATTAAGAAGGGTGCAATCGAAAAAGCTGTAATAGTAAGGATTGCAAAAGAATATCGCCGCCCAGACGGAACTTACATCCGTTTTGATGACAACGCATGCGTTATCATCGATGCGAATAAGAACCCGAAAGGAAAGCGTGTTTTCGGCCCTGTAGCCCGCGAGCTTCGTGATATGGATTTCATGAAAATCGTATCACTTGCACCGGAAGTTCTTTAGCTGTTCTAGGAGTAATTGAATAGTATGGAAAAGAAATTCAAGATCCGTAAGGATGATACAGTTGAAGTAATTGCTGGAAAGGACAAGGGAAAACGCGGAACAGTTGTTCGCGTAATACGTGACAAGGACAGAGTAATCGTGTCCGGTGTTAACATTGTCAAGAAAGCAATGAGAAAGAAGAGTCAGCAGGATCGCGGCGGAATTGTTGAAGTAGAAGCACCTCTGCACATTTCAAATGTCGCAATCGTGTGTAAAAAATGCGGTCCGACAAGAATTGGATATAAGCTCGACGGCGACAAGAAATTCCGTGTTTGCCGTAAATGTGGAGACACACTGTAATGAGTAATTATGTACCCCGGCTTAAGAAAGTCTATAATGACAAGATTGCCCCGGAGCTCTTCAAAGAGCTCGGCTATTCATATTTCATGCAAGTACCTGCAATTAAGAAAATTGTAGTAAGCATGGGAGTTGGTGAAGCTCTCGCTAATAAGAAACTCCTTGATGCCGCAGTAACTGACCTGACAGCTATTACAGGTCAGAAGGCTGTAAAGACCAAGGCGAAAAAATCTATTGCGAACTTCAAGTTGAGAGAGGGCAATGAGGTTGGCGTAATGGTAACACTTCGTGGCGCAAGAATGTATGAATTCCTTGACCGCCTGATTAACGTTGCATTACCCCGTGTTAAGGATTTCCGTGGAATTAAGGCTACTGGTTTTGATGGTCATGGAAATTATTCGCTTGGTATCGTTGAACAGATTATCTTCCCTGAGATCGACTTCGACAAAATCGAACGCGTTGCAGGTTTGAATATCAACATCGTGACAAGCGCTATCACAGATAGCGATGCTCGTGCTCTCCTTACCAAGTTCGGCATGCCCTTCAGAAAGTAAGTGAGGACTTCATGGCAAAGAAATCAATGATTATTAAAGCGGAGCGCACACCGAAGTTCAGCACCAGAAAATACAACAGGTGCCAGATTTGTGGTCGTCCGCGTGGATACTTACGCAAGTTCAAGATGTGTCGTCTTTGTTTCCGTAAGTTAGCTAGTGAAGGCCTTCTGCCAGGCGTCACAAAGTCAAGCTGGTAGAGTAGGAGATAAGAATGAGCGTTTCAGACCCTATAGCAGATATGCTTACCAAGGTTCGGAATGCGGCAATGTCCCGCCACGAGAAAGTAGATGTTCCAACTTCAAAAATGAAATTGGAAATCGTGAAAATTCTGAAAACCGAAGGTTATATAAAGAATTTTAAGAAGGTGAATCAGGACGGCATGAACGTTATCCGGATTTTCCTTAAATATGATGAACAGAATGCTCCTGTTATTCATGGTATCCAGAAGATATCTACTCCAGGACGTCGTGTTTATTCTGGCTATAAAGACCTGCCCCGTAAATACAATGGTTACGGAACGGTTATCGTGTCTACCTCTTCTGGTATTACAACTGGTAAGAAAGCTTCAGAGAAGATGGTCGGCGGCGAGTTGATTTGCACCGTCTGGTAATAGGAGGAAGTTGTGTCAAGAATTGGAAAGCTTCCTGTTGCTATTCCAGCAGGAGTAAAGGTAACTGTTCTTCCTGATCAGGTAACTGTTGAGGGACCAAAGGGAAAGCTCGCAGAGGCATACAATAACCTCGTTAAGATTGAAGTTAAGGACAACAATGTTCTTGTAACTCCAGCTAATGAGTCAAAGAATGCTAATGCAGCACACGGATTGTACAGAAACCTTATCCATAACATGGTTGTCGGTGTAACAACAGGTTACACAAAGACACTCATCATCAACGGTGTTGGTTTCCGTGCTGAGGTACAGGGAAAGCTGCTTGTTATGAATCTGGGTTATTCAACAGATTTTATTTCTACAATTCCAGAGGGACTCACTGTAACAGCTGATGCCCAGGGAAAAGTAGTTATTTCCGGTATCAAAAAGCAGCAGGTTGGCGAGTTTGCTTCTCAGATTAGAAAGCTTCGTAAGCCCGAGCCTTACAAAGGAAAGGGTATCCGTTACGAGACAGAGACAATCAGACGCAAAGTCGGTAAATCCGGTGTTAAATAAGGGTGTAGCAATATGTTTAAAAGACTTAATGATAAAGACAGAAAGCGGCTTAAGAGAAAGGTTCATATTCGCAAGCACCTTCGTGGTACTGCAGAA
>JAFYDI010000069.1 GCA_017544835.1 Lachnospiraceae bacterium
ACGTACTTCACGGGACTTTTCACCAAAGATCGCACGAAGAAGTTTTTCTTCTGCGGTAAGATCGGTCTCGCCCTTAGGTGTAACCTTACCTACCAGGATGTCTCCCGCACGGACCTCTGCACCGATACGGATAATACCTCTGTCATCAAGATCCTTCAAAGCGTCGTCGCCGACACCGGGAACGTCTCTTGTGATTTCTTCGGGTCCGAGTTTGGTATCACGAGCTTCTGCTTCGTATTCTTCTATATGAATGGATGTATAAACGTCATCCTGTACAAGGCGCTCACTTAAAAGTACAGCATCCTCGTAGTTGTAACCTTCCCAGGTCATGAATCCGATAAGAGGGTTCTTACCGAGTGCAAGTTCACCACCGGAAGTGGAAGGTCCGTCAGCGATAACCTCACCCTTCTCAACTCTCTCGCCCTTGAATACGATGGGCTTCTGGTTGTAGCAGTTGGACTGGTTACTGCGCTGGAATTTTGTAAGCTTGTATTCTACGGTCTCGCCGTTGTCCTGATTAACACGTACGAGATTGGATGATACATAATCAACAACACCGGATTCCTTGGCAACTACGCAGACACCTGCGTCAACTGCTGCCTTGGGCTCCATACCGGTACCTACTGCGGGAGCTTCGGTAACCATAAGCGGTACGGCCTGACGCTGCATGTTGGAACCCATGAGGGCACGGTTAGCATCGTCGTTCTGAAGGAAAGGAATAAGCGCTGTAGCAACAGAGAATACAATCTTGGGAGATACGTCCATGTAGTCGAACATGGTGATGGGATATTCCTGTGTCTCCTCACGGAAACGACCTGATACGGACTTCTTAACGAAGGTTCCGTCAGGATTAAGTGCTACGTTAGCCTGAGCTACATGGTAATTATCTTCCTCGTCCGCTGTCATGTATACAACTTCGTCGGTAACGCGAGGGTTCTCGGGATCTGTCTTATCAATCTTACGATAAGGAGCCTCGATGAAACCGTATACGTTAATTCTTGCATAGGATGCAAGAGAGTTAATAAGACCGATGTTGGGACCTTCGGGAGTCTCGATAGGACACATACGTCCGTAGTGGGAGTAATGTACGTCTCGAACTTCGAAGGATGCTCTTTCTCTTGAAAGACCGCCGGGACCAAGTGCGGACAAACGTCTCTTGTGAGTTAACTCACCGAGAGGGTTGTTCTGATCCATGAACTGTGAGAGCTGTGATGAACCGAAGAACTCCTTAACAGCTGCCTGTACAGGCTTGATGTTGATAAGAGCCTGAGGAGTAACCTCTTCGGTATCATGTGTCTGCATACGCTCACGAACCACACGCTCAAGTCTGGAAAGACCAATACGATACTGGTTCTGTAAAAGCTCACCGACAGCACGGATACGTCTGTTTCCTAAGTGGTCGATATCGTCGTCGTTACCGATACCGTACTCAAGATGCATATTGTAGTTAACCGATGCAAAGATATCATCAACGGTAATGTGCTTGGGAACAAGCTCATGTACGTTTCTCTTAAGTGCATCGAATAATTCTTCGGGCTTATCGCTGTACTCATCAAGAATAGCCTTGAGAGTAGGATAATATACAGCCTCGGTAATGCCGAGCTCTGCGGGATCGCAGTCTACATACTTGGTAATGTCAACCATTAAGTTGGAAAGAACACGCTCAACGCGCTCTTCTGTCTCTACCATTACGAAAGGAACTGCTGCGTCCTGAATTGCGTTAGCGATTTCAACAGTAACCTTGGTGCCTTTCTCGGCAACAACTTCACCTGTTACGGGTGATACTGCATCCTCAGCAAGAACCATATTACGGATACGGTTCTTAAGCGCAAGTTTCTTATTAAATTTATATCTACCTACACGTGCTAAGTCATAACGCTTGGGGTCAAAGAACATTCCCTCGATAAGGCTCTTTGCGTTATCAACGGAAAGAGGCTCGCCGGGACGAATCTTTTTGTAAAGTTCAAGCAAACCTTCCTGATAGTTGCTTGATGTATCCTTGGCAAAAGAAGCTTCAATCTTGGGCTCGTCGCCGAATACTTCTTTAATCTCTTCATTGGTACCAAGTCCGAGGGCACGCAAAAGAACGGTAATCGGAACCTTACGGGTTCTGTCTACACGTACATAAAAGACATCATTGGAATCTGTCTCGTATTCAAGCCATGCGCCACGATTGGGAATAACCGTTGAAAAGAACAAACGCTTACCGATTTTATCGTGCTCGATATTATAGTAGATACCGGGAGAACGAACCATCTGGCTTACGATAACACGCTCGGCACCGTTGATTACAAAGGTACCGGTCTCTGTCATAAGAGGAAGATCTCCCATGAAGATATCATGCTCGATGATAGCTCCCGTTTCCTTATTGCAAAGACGTACTTTGACTTTTAAGGGAGCTGCATATGTAGCATCTCTTTCCTTGCACTTCTCGATTGTATACTTGGCATCTTCCTTGCAAAGTTCGGAATCTACGAACTCAAGGCTTAATCTTCCGCCAAAATCTTCAATCGGAGAAATGTCGTCAAATACCTCTTTTAATCCGTCCTTTAAGAACCACTCGTAAGAGTCCTTCTGAACTTCAATAAGGTTGGGCATTTCCAAAACTTCTTTTTGTCGAGAATAACTCATACGTGAATTTCTGCCTGCGGCAATAGGACGTATTCTGTTTTTTTCCATTGACACTCACCCCGTTCTTATGATTTAGCACTTTTTTATGGAAAAAGGGCATAGAAAACCAAAGCACTCCACAATAGAGCAACCTACATTCTACGGCAAAATTTTTATTAAGTCAAGGGTTATTTTATAAAATTTCTCTCCCCGCTTTCGGGGAGAGAATTAAGACACCTAAGAAATGAATTTAGAAATGGTACTGTACAAAAGCTTGGGCTCTATGGGCTTACTTAAATGAGCATTCATTCCCACGTCCAGAGAAGCCTTTACATCCTTGGAAAAAGCATTGGCCGTCATCGCAACAATCGGAATCGTGCCCGCATCATCCCTTTTCATCGAGCGAATCCGCTTGGTCGCCGTAAGTCCGCTCATAACCGGCATTCTTATATCCATAAGAATCATATCGTAATATCCCGGCGCGTGAGACGAGAACATCTCGATTGCCTCCTGGCCGTTGACGGCGGTTTCGGTAATCATTCCTTTCTTTTGCAAAACGGCTTCCGCGATTTCACGGTTGATGTCGTTGTCCTCAACCACCAGTATGCGCTTGCCGCTTAAGTCAACCTCAACCTCCTCGGTCTTGGTCCTGCCGCCTCCATCCGCGATGTCAAAAGAAAGATGCACGATGAACTTGGACCCGACTCCGACCTTGCTCTCAAACTCGATGCTTCCGCCGAGAGCATCAACGATACCCTTAACAATCGAAAGTCCGAGGCCCGTTCCGTTAAGGTCGGAATTGACGTCATGCGACTCCTGGGCAAACGGCTCGAATAAATGCTTCTGGAACTCTTCGCTCATGCCGATTCCGTCATCGGTTACCACAAACGTATCGAATACCTTGTTGCCGACCCTTGTCTCTTCCTTACATTCAAAAACAATGTGGCCGCCTTCATTGGTGTACTTAACGGAATTGCTTAAGAGATTGACAAAAATCTGCGTAAGTCTCAACGGATCCACATATATGCACCTGTCTCCGGGGATGTCCGCCTTCCACTCAAAGTTAATGCCCTTCTTGGCGCACATGGGGCCTATCAGCATATCAACCGAACCCCAGAACTCCGAGAAAGCGTACGGCACGGGATTAACCCTGAATTTCTCCTGCTCCATCTTGGACATGTCGAGCACGTCATTGATAAGTTGCAAAAGAAAACGTCCCGAATACTGTAACTTCGATATATAAGAATCCAGTGCTTCCGGATTGTTAATCTCATCCTTCATAAGCGAGGAAAGTCCGAGAATAGCGTTCATGGGAGTACGCATCTCATGGCTCATACGGGTTAAGAACTCGCTTCTGGCATTCATGGCGACTTCCTTGTCCCTTAAAGCCTTGGAGAGACGGTTCTTGGCATCGTCTTCCTTGCTGATGACTTCGGTAACGTCCTGCTTGATTACGCAGAGGAAATTACGCGTGGGGTCAAGGTATGAATACTGGAAAAGTTTCTTGCGGATGCTTCCGTCGCGTTCTTTCTCATCAAGAAGGAACTCGTGCATTCCGTTCTGCTGTACGAACTCGTCGACTCTGTCAAGCTCTGTAAGTCTGAATGCCCGCTCAACATCGTGTGCATCCACAAACTCTCTTATGTAAGCACCCATCTCGACTTCGTAAACGTCTCCGTAAGTGCCGCGAATCTCCTGTCCGGGCTTAACATTGAATGTTATGGTACGATTTAACTTTCTCTCCACGCACATAACATAGTCGTAGTTCTGCTCCACAATCTTATTGAGGACGCCCATAAGGATACGCTCCTCGGTAATATCCTCAACCACAATCGACGCAAGAAGCTCACCGGACACCGGATGGGTCTTAAGTATGCATTCGATGTCAAGCCATATTCTCTCGGTCTCATCAACCGTGAATCCGGCGATAACCGAGAATCGACGCTTGTCGGCCTTGTATGCCTGCTTAATGGTATCAACATCAAGAAATCTTGAAAGACGCATCTTGGAACCCGGGTCAAGTGCCATGCCAAGCATATGCTCGCGCACTTCTTTCCAGTTCATGCCTTCCTTAAGCTTGAAAACGTTAACCTCACGTATATGACTCAGATAATCTTTGGAAATGTTAAAGATAAAAGAAAACACACGTCTCTTGGCCGCAAGCTCGCCGCTTAAGATTCTGTACTTGTTACGTCCGCTCCAGGCGCCGTCTGAATACTCAGCTACGAAATCATCATCCTCGCTGCTTGCAAAGAACGCAACCTCGCTGTCAAAAACAAGGTCCTCGATTCTTATATAAGTGGTAATCATACCCGTAATAATGGCAATCAGGCACACAATGATAATCTTCGACATATCTATGCCGTTAATGATGCCTCCCTGGGTAAAATAAACCGTCACGGAAATCATACCCGCGCCAAAGAGCTGCCCCAAGATTAAAAAGAAAGGCTCTACCAAAATAATTACGGACAAAGGAATCGCCATGGCGGCGTACTCGATAATCGCAAGATTGTCCGGATACATAAACTGAATATGCCCTACAACAATAAACCCGAGCATGTACCACAATAAGCACATGACCGAACCCGCTCTCTTAATCTTGCTGCCAAAGAACTTAAAAAGTGCAAGAAAAGCTATGTCAATCAGCATATAGAAACCAAAGAACCAGTTGACCCCGTCAGGATTGACAAACAGCTTGATAATAAAATCCAGCACAAATACGGCAAGGAATATCATTCCTCCGCCGTATATGCCTTTTTTGTTTCTTTCTTCAATTTTCTCCCTGTATTTGGAAAACAGGTTGATGTTGAAAATGGACAGTCTCACTGCATTTGTTCCTTCACAACGCGAATGTTTTTAAGTTTAATTCCGTCCTGACTGAATGATATTCCAACGTATACGTTGATGCTTAAGAAAGTCTCTAAGAACAGCGTCTCTTCTCTGAATTCGTGGTCTGCGCCGTTTCTTAATACAACTTTCTTGGGCACTCCGTTAAGGCTAAGTACCATGGGTATCTGCGCAAGGTCGCTTCCCTCTGCCGCAACGTCCATCTTAAGTGAAAAGATTCCTTTTTCCTTAAGGCAGACGAAAATTCTGTTCATAGCGCCCTTAGAAGTGTCGATACGGCTTTCGTCGATAACCGTTCCGTCCTCGGCATCCACTCTAAACTCTACAAGTTTCTCATACTTCTCGACTTCGGGCTTGTTCTTGACATCCCACTCGTCGACTTCTCCGCATACTCTATCAAAAGAAGCCGTCTTCATAGCCGCCACAAGTATATTACGCACGTTTCTCTGAAGCTCTGCCCTGGTGAACACACCGTTCTTAAGGCCTTCCTCAGAGTTGTCGTTATTGTCGTTACGCTCTGCATTGGAAGTAACCATGTACACATCGTTGCCGCCTCTTATCATGTATGAGGTGTTCTGTCTCGTGGATTCTCCGCCCTCTTCATTAATCATGGTCCACCAGTCGGTTTCAAGAAGGCCTTCAAAGCCCCAGTCGTGTCTTGTAACCATGATGTTCTGTTCAAAACTTGATGCGGTATGGATTCCGTTAAGGATGCCGTAGGTGGTCATAATGTTGTAAGCGCCGCCTTCCTTAACAGCCATTTCAAATCCTTTTAAGTATATCTCGCGAAGTGCGCGCTTAGAAACCACACTGTCGATTGAATGTCTGCCAAATTCCTGGTTGTTGCAGGAGAAGTGCTTAATGGTACCTGTAACCTTGTGCTTGTGCATACCCTTAAGCTCTGCAACCGCCATAGCACCGGTAAGATAAGGGTCTTCGCTGAAGTACTCAAAGTTACGTCCGTTAAGAGGGCTTCTGTGTATATTCATGCCGGGGCCGAGAAGTGAATCAATCTTGTTAAGGCGAAGCTCGCGTCCCAGATATTCGTATAATTCCTCAACCAATTCTCTGTCGAAGGTACAAGCAAGCGCAACACCGTTAGGTCCCTGCATAGCCATGGTACCCACATCCATTCTGATACCGCTGGGTCCGTCCGAACAGCAGCAAGCGGGGATGCCGTAGCTTTCAAGCTTATCCGTAACACCTGCAAAAGCAGCCGCAGTACCGGGACATACTCTCGCGGAGCACATGCCCTCGCCGCGGGTCATCTGAATCATCTCTTCATCGGAAAGTCCCGCAATAAATGTGTCGAGGTCAATCTTACCCTCGCGCACTTCTTTAAGATTGTGCGTCTGTGAACCTGCGTAAGGAATCTCCTTGAGCGTCGCACGTTCCTTCTCTATAAACACTGTAGTAGGGGTCTCGCGAAGAGGTGTATCCTGCCAGGCCACCTTGCCGCCGTCATTGATCATTCGCTTGAATGGAGTCTTCGGTGAGAGTGCATCCTCGGTCTGCTCCACAAGAACAGTCTCCTTAAGATCTACGCTGCCGATGAGCACTGCGCTTCTTACATCCTTACCTTCGTATATCTCGTAAGTACCAGCCTCAAGCACGAACGCATTCTTAAAGCCCGTATATCCGCCGTCATCGTACGAAGCCATCTTGCGAATGTCAAAAGAAACCGTCACATCCTCGGATGCTCCCGCAAAGAGCGTAGCTGTCTTGCCAAACTCCGCAAGTTCTCTCTCAGGCTTACTAAGCTTACCTGCGGGTGCCTTGTAATACACCTGCACAACTTCCTTACCAAGTACCTTGCCTACGTTGGTAACCTTAGTCTTAACGGTAATCTTGTCGCCGTCAAAATCCATAGTTGCCGCGTGCTCAAACTCCGTATATGAAAGTCCGAAACCGAAAGGATACAGCACGGCATCCTTCTTAAAGGTCTCGAAATATCTGTAGCCTACGTAAATATCCTCGGCGTAAATACCGATCTTAGGGTCACCGAAATTACCCTCACAAGGGTAATCCGTAATGTCATAAGCAATCGTGTCCGTAAGCTTACCGCAAGGAGTAACCTTACCTGTCACAACGTCCGCAACAGCGTTACCGCCTTCAACGCCGCCCTGCCATACATACATGACTGCTGCCGGGTTAAATTCCTTAACCCACTTCATATCTATGATATTGCCCGAATTGATGAGCACGATAACGCGCTTAAACGCGCCGCACACCTCTTTAAGAAGTGCTCTCTCGTCTTCTCTTAAGAGATAACTTCCTTCCTCGGGCTTGTTGTCCTTGTCTTCACCTGCGAGACGACCGAATACCACAACAGCCGCATCGTTTCTGTCTGCCGCGCCTGATACCATAGCGTTCTCAACCGGCATCTCAACCTGGCTGAAAGGCTCGCCTGCCCAGCCCACACCCTTGTCGAAAGGATGATCCTTAAGCCATTCCCTGTACACGTCGGCAACTGCCTCGTCAACTGCGATTCCCGCATTCTTAAATCCGTCGTATACATTAACCAGATACGGAATATTAACCATTCCGCCCGAGCCCGAACCGCTCTTGATGTAATCAAACTGTGTACGACCGAAAAGCGCAACCTTCTCGCCGCTCTTTACGGGAAGAGCCTCATTATCGTTCTTAAGAAGTACGCACCCTTCTGCCCCCGCTTTTCTTACTAGCGCCTCGTACTCATTCCAGTCAAAAGAAAGCTTCATTAAATATTCTCCTCAACTTCTTCTTTTTTCTTTTTAAAGACAAACAGTTTACTGATAATGTAGTTAAGAATCGTAACAAGTACCGCTGAAATTAACGTTACCACCACTACATTGATTCCAAGGAGCGGTCCGAACACTTCCGTGATAAACATATCAAGGAAAAACGTCGAAAGCCTCGAGCCCCAGAACTTAACGCACTCGCCTATCCACGGACCCTTGGATTTAAACACCCACTTGCGGTTTAAAGGATACGCAAAAGCAACACCCGAAACCCATGTAACAATTGCCAGTATAAAAGTCTGTGTCGCTGTAGGATACATAGGTCCGTCGAACACAAACTCATTCCACAAAAACTTGCAGGTCCAGGAAACAATTGTCGTAAGCACACCCACTATCAGGTAGACAATTATCTCCTCGTATTTTATGAAAAGCTGCTTCAATTTATCCATAACAATGTAACTCTTTTCTGTAACTATTCATCGCGTAAAGCCCACATGCCTCTACGCCCACTAGGAGATTATAACATATAAAAGCGCCAGTACACAAAGAAATACTACGTTCATGACCGTGAAAAAACCCATGTACTTGCCCATCTTGATGTCCTTTCTCGCAGCCGCGAGCTTGTAGGATATGAGACTTGCCATGGATGCAATAAGCGTGCCGAGTCCGCCGAGGTTCGTACCAATCACGAGAGCCTCCAAATCGCTTGTAAATCCCGAAAGAAGCAGTGCCGCCGGAACGTTGCTGATTACCTGACTTGCCGCAATAGCCGTCCAGGTCTCGCGCCCCGTAATAACCTTTGAAAGCGCTTCGGAAAAAGCAGGCACGCGGCCCATATTACCGATAAACACAAAGAATCCCACAAACGTAAGCAGTAACGACCAGTCCACCTTCAAGATAGTCTTTCTGTCCGCAATCAGCACAAGTATCAGCGTGATAAAGAACATTATCTCATAAGGCAGCACTCTCACTACCGTCATAAGCGCCACTATAAAAAGAAGCAGATACAACACAAGCAGCATATGATATCTGTTGTTGGTCTTCTGGAACATCTCCGTAAGCGTCAGTCGATTGCTTCCGTCACGTGTAGCGGTTGAAGTCTGAATATCCGATGCCTTCTTGCCTGCCTCCGTGCTCTCATCCGCCACTTTACCTCGAGTAAATAAGAAAACGCTCACAGTCACCAGTACTAATGATGCCACGGTATAAGGCAGCATTATCATTACAAACGAACCGAAATCCGTCTCCATCTTTCCGTACAGGTACAGATTCTGCGGATTACCGAGGGGTGTTAACATACTGCCGAGATTGGCCGCAATCGTCTGAAGCACCACCACCGGAATCACAAGCTTCTTGTACTTATCCGTCCCAAGCATCTCAAGCGTAGTAAATGTAAAGGGCACAAACGTAATCAACGCCACGTCGTTCGTAATAAGCATGGAAAAGAAAAAGCAAAGCATCACCAGGATTAACACAATCTTACGCTCGCTTTTAACGCTGTTTAAAAGTCCGCCCGCTATTCTTTTAAATACGCCAAGGCCCTGAAGCCCCGCCATTACGCACATGAGGGAAAATAATATGGCAAGCGTGCGAAGGTCTACATATCCTAAGTATTCCTTGTCGGGCTTAACCACGAAAGATGAGATGATTGCAAGAAGAAGCGCGGCACACAGTACGGCTTCTTTTTTCAAAAAATCGGTAACCTTTTTCATAACTGTTTCCTAACGCAAAAAAGGGCAAAGACCCCTCAGGGAATTTGCCCCAAATTTTATTATTCCATTACGATATCTTTGGATACGTCTGCAGGACAGATGGTGATGTAGGTCTTACCTGTGTTAAGAATAATCTCTTCACCATTGTCTTTTCTGTAGAACTTGGTAAGGGAAGGCTGGTCTTTCTTCTCCCATGTGATGGGGATGTACTTACCTTCTGTGCAGAAGTAACCTTCGCCGTCGCCGATTCCGTAGAAGCACATGTATCCGTTATCATCGAACTGCTCGAAACGTGCAATCTGGATGATTACGTTCTTAAATGACATTCCTCTGCCGTCGTCGTAAAGACCGTCCACATATTCCTTACCGTACTCGGAGTAGTCATATGTCTTGGTCTCTTTGTTGTATGTAAGCTTGGTAGAGTTGTGAGGATAAGGGAGTTCAATCTTCTCTGCCTTCTTGCCGTCATCAAGCGTTACGGTTTCATCGGAGAATGTGAAGTGCTTACCCTTATAGTACTCATTGTACTCGGTATCAAACTTAGCCTTTTCAATACGTGTTGCAAGTCCGTCGTAAGAGTTGCCGGAATACTCGCCTACACCCTTGTAGTCTTCGCTTGTAGCGTACTCTTCATATGTGCCGCCTTTTCCTCTGTCGATACGTGCAAAGCCGCCGCTTAAACGATCGGTGTTGGGATAGTCGGACTTGTTAAGCCACATGTTGATGTAGAAAGGACCGCCGTCGTGTACGAGAATAGCGTTGTACTCGGGGAACAGGAAGCAGTTGGTAGGACGTGTGCTTCGGATGTTACCGATCTGCTCGATGTTACGCCAGTCTTTAAAGATGCACATAAGACGGGTGATACGTCCGTTGGCGGTGGAGTTCATTATCTCATATACAATGTCTGCGTTGCTGGTTCCGTAATGAGGAAGAGCGGTTGACTCATTGTCAATCATTACAGCGACGGGACGCTGTTCCTTGATGTCATTGCTGATCCATTCATTGGTAAGCTCGCTTCTGTAAGAGTTGGGGGGAATAACGTCCTCCTTGACACTTGTATCTTCAGAAGTGCTTGTCTCTGTATCCGCTTTGTCATCGGTTGTAACTACGATGGGGTTCTCGCTGATTTCAAAAGAAGGAGAACTTGAAGCGGATGTTTCTTTACCGCAAGCGGCAAGTGAAAGCATCATTGCGCCTGCAAGAACAATTCCTAAATATTTTTTCATCATACTACCTCTGTATTGTATTTGGCCCAAAAACCATTTTTATTTTAACCAAACATTATCTAATATTCAATGTAAACTTGATTATTTTTTCATTAAAATGTATTCTTTTATTAATCATTATGTCCATTGAAATACATTTCGATTTAAGCATTTAAGGAGGCACCATGCCGGTTTCCACCAAGCAGTCCATCATCGACTGCACCATTGCTCTTGCGGAGCAAAAACCTCTTCGCAAAATAACGGTGGGCGAGATAGTCAAGCAATGCGGCATCACCCGCAACACCTTCTACTACCACTTCCACGACATATACGATGTTCTTGACAGCGCCATTCAGGACAAGATTAAGATTCTCGAAACGAGTGACCCCGCAGACGATGACAAGGCTTTATTTGACATAATCGAGTTCACCGTCATGTATAAGAAGGTCTGGCGCAATCTCTACAAGACTCTCGGGCAGGAAACTTTGCAAAAGAACGTCATCAGCATGATTCACAACGTTTTTGTAAAGTACATTAATCTCCATCTTGCCGACTACAAGCTTTCCGATATCGATATGGGCATTATTTCAACATACTACGAAGAAGCGCTTTTCGGCGTATTGGTGCGCTGGATTCGCGGCGAGTCTCATGGCGACACTCCCGAAGAGATGCACGCCATCACGGAGCGCATTCGTGTTATATTTACGGGTTGTCTCGATCTTATGATAGACAACATCAAGAAGAATCCTTCTTAATATTTTTCTCGGAGGCTCTTTATGCAGAACCAAAAACGACTTCTCTGGGTGGACGGTTTACGCGGAATTGCGTGTCTGCTTGTATTTCTTCACCACTTTATGCTTTCTTTTTACCCGGCCACTTACTACGGTCCCGAGAAAGAATCTCTTCTGTTTGGTTTCGACACACATTTATCCTTAAGTCCCTTGGGATTCCTGATTAACGGTAATTTCTGGGTAAACGTTTTCATTCTTATAGCCGCTTTTATACCCGCTTATCGCATTATGACTACCGAGGACAAGGATGTTAAAAGTGTCGGCGGCACCATCATTTTGAGGCGTTACCCTCGCCTTATGCTTCCCATTGCGGTTATCGCTTTGATAAGATTTGTCACCATCGTTATTCTCAATCATTTCTCATTGAATTTTTACGGTTTTCAGTCCGAGTACGGATTTGTTAAGTACATGTTCCATGCAATGGTAATATGTTTCTTTCGCTCCGATACTACGGTGCTTGGGCCGCTTTGGAGTATTTATTACATATTCTTAGCCGCTCCGCTTGCTGTAATACTTGCACTTCCGGCGCGTAAGAGCAACCGATTCATGCCGGTTATATATGCGGCGCTGGTGGTTCCGTTCTTCTACGTAAGTCTTAATTTCCTGCCGGTTGTGCTGGGAGTGTTTCTTGCGGATATCAGAGCCAATCGTCTGGATAAGTGTCGGGAGTTTGTGATGAAGCGGCCACGCAGGGCGATTGTACCTTTTCTTTTGCTTATTATTGCAGCGGGCTGCTACCTCGGCGGTTTCCCCAGTTATTCCATAGATTCGCCGTACTATTCGATTCTTCCAAGTGTTTCAGGATTACCTTTTTATGTTATGTATCATGCGTTTGGCTCATTTCTGCTGGTGCTTGGGCTGATGCTTTGGCATGAGTTTAATATCAAGTCCGTATTCCTGTGCAAGAAACCCGCGCAGTTACTTGGGCGGTTCTCGATGGGCGTATTCCTGATTCACAGCCTTGTAATCGATTTCCTCGGTTATTATCTGGTCGACCGTATGACGGCGGCAATCGGCAGCCCTGCAGTGGCCGGGCTTTTGGTTCTTGTGATTGTTACCGCCTTGATACTTCTTCTTTCCTTAGCGTTTAATGTAGCGGTCGAGAAGCCTTCCGAAAAGCTATGTCAAAAAATAAAAGTCTGATGCCGGATTCCCCGATTCCTTCACGAGTCGGGGTTTTCCTTTATCAGACTTTCTAATTCTTTCTATGTTTCTATGCTATCGCTTTTGTTCTTTTGGACTTTACGTAGTCAGCCACACATACAACCGCAACAAGTGCCACACCGATGATATCCGTAAGTGTTCCGGGTACCAGAAGCATTAAGCCACCTGCAATAATTACAAGTCGCAGTACGGGATTGGTATTACTGAATATGTATCCGCCTATTCCTGCCGCCACACCGAAGACACCGAGTAAAGCCGTAACTACGATGAGTGCCACCTGCGCAGGCGTAGTGTCTACAAGCAGCATCGCCGGGCTGTAGGCAAATACATACGGTACTATGAATGCCGCTATCGCAAGCCTGGTCGCGTTGACACCCGTCTTCATGGGGCTGGACTTAGCTATTGCAGATCCCGCATAAGCCGCGAGCGCTACCGGCGGAGTGATGTCTGCCACGATTCCGAAGTAGAATACGAAGAAGTGAGCAGCTACCGCAGGGAATCCAAGCTGAATCAGTATCGGCGCACATGTCGAAGCCATAATACAGTAAGTTGCTGTCGTAGGAACGCCCATGCCAAGGATGATACAGCATAACATCGTAAGCACAAGACCTATCATTGTGGCGTTGCCCGCTATCTGGACGATGGCGTTGATAAGTATGGATGCAAGGCCCGTAACCGTGATACATCCCGCAATCATACCTGCCATAGCGCACGC
>JAFYDI010000070.1 GCA_017544835.1 Lachnospiraceae bacterium
CAGTGGTGCAAGGATAAAGATGTATATAATAAGTGGGGCGGAAGCCTTATGGGCGCGTTTCCCCTTTCCGCAGAGGACATTAATAAAGCGTACATGGAAGAGAACGGGCATTGCAAGGAACCCGATAATTTCTATCCGATGGTTGTTTTTGATGAAAGCGGTGTGGTAGGACATTTTATCATGCGATATATTCACGGTGACAACCGCGTATTACGATTTGGCTGGGTAATAGTGGATAACACTAAGCGCGGCCAAAGGATTGGGCAGAAAATGCTTTCGCTGGGCCTTAAGTATGCCTTTGAAATACTGGGAGATTCGGAGGTTACCATAGGCGTGTTTGAAAACAATGTACCGGCATACAGATGTTATACATCTATCGGATTCCATGAGTCGGATAAAATTCCTGCACATTTGGAAGAGGTTGACGGAGAGCAGTGGAATACACTTGAGTTGATTATTACAAAAGAAGAATATGAAAAAGAATAAAAAAGCCCTTGACTCTGACGTAACGTAATAGTTTATGGTATTATTACACGGAAGGGAGACAGGCTATGATGACGGTTAATGAAGTAAGTAAACTGACGGGAGTGAGTATACGCACACTGCAGTATTACGACAACATCGGACTCTTAAAGCCGGCAGAGTACACGGAGTCCGGCTACAGGCTGTATGACGATACGGCACTGGAGCGGTTACAACAGATATTACTGTTTAGAGAGCTTGAGTTTCCGCTTAAGGAGATTAAGGACATAATCGGAAGTTCGGACTTTGACTGCGAGAAAGCATTGAGTCAACAGATAGAACTTCTGACTTTAAAGAAAGAACATTTGGAGAACCTTATTTCTTTTGCCCGTGGACTGAAAAAGAAAGGAGCAAAAAACATGGATTTTTCAGCATTTGATACAGCCAAGATAGACGAGTACGCCAAGAAAGCCAAAGAGCAGTGGGGTAACACCGCCGCGTACAAGGAATACGAGAAGAAAGCGGAGGGGCGTTCCAAAGAAGACACGGTTTCCGTGATGGAAGAGTTTATGGGAATCTTTGCCGAGTTTGGTAAGATTAAGGACAAGGCGCCCGAATCAGCCGAAGCGCAGGCTATGGTACAGAAACTCAAGGATTACATTACAGAGCACTTTTATAATTGCACCAATGATATTCTTGCGGGACTTGGAAAGGCTTATGCCGGCGGCAACGAGTTTACGGAGAATATCGATAAGGCAGGTGGAGTCGGAACGGCTGCTTTGGCGAGCAAGGCGATAGCGGTATATTGCGGCAAGTAAAAAATTTGGCGGACTTAACTATATGGATAGTTTAGTCCGCTTGTTTTTATGTTATGCTATAGTCTGTGAGGAGTCGATTATGAAACATATAGATGCTGACGGAATAACATTTATAGAGCCGCTGTCCGGTGCTAAGGGCGAGTGGTATTACGGGATAGGGTATGAGCACGGCGACCTTTATGAGGCAGAAGAGCTTTACAAAATGGGAGAGCCTGTAAAGGGCAGGAGTCTTGTCCTGGTGCATTAC
The DNA here is from genome assembly GCA_017544835.1 of Lachnospiraceae bacterium. GTDB lineage: Bacteria > Bacillota > Clostridia > Lachnospirales > Lachnospiraceae > UBA1258. The sequence continues at coordinate 1,528 of JAFYDI010000070.1, forward strand.
CCTGACGGAACTGTATACAGACCTGTGCCCAAGGAGGAAGGGAAATATACGACACCACCGGTTTATTATGATGGCGCGATTTATACTATTCAGGTGGACTTTCCGAAGGGCTTGATACAGATTATTCGCTTTGACGGTAATAGTCACGAGACGAGCGTGGCGGCGGAGATTCCTCTTGAAGCGGTTAAGGATTGCTACAACCTCGGGCTGACGACCAAGCCGCTTACGATGACAAGACAGTGTGTCGGTGACAATGATTTTGAAATAGTGTGGCCTGAAAAGGTTAAGTTTAAGATGGGCGATCACGACTCTTTCTTTTTACGAGACGGGGGTAAACTGTACTTTAGCAGGTGGCATGAGGAAGGCGATGGGTCGGATTATAAATATTGGGAAGAAATTGTGGTAAGAGATTTGGAAGGTGAAGTTACTGACATTTTCTCGGGAGACATACAGCTTATGCCGAACGGTGAAATGTGGCATTTAAAATAAAATTTGGGGAAATCGGAGGAAAACTATTATGGCATTACCTGAAAGAATTCACAGGAAAACAGAGGACGTTAAGGAAACAGACTACATTTTGGTGGACGACGAAGGCAATGAAGTGAAGCAGAACCTTTACAAACACTGGTATGCGGGGAAAAGGTATGCGATGATTTGGGAGACTAAGTATTCGCCTTCCGAAGTGCCTGCGGTATATGAGGAACCGAATGATGATGAGCATTATTTCATGATTCATGATGATAAGCTTATAGGTGAAATTACCGATGATTTTTGGAAAGCTGTGTCGCAGCCGCTTCAGACAGACGGACCTGCGTGGTATTACGAGAATATGAATCACAATATCGGAGCCATGACCCCCGTGCAGAACTTCATGGGCATAAGCGGGTTAAATATGATGGAGGCTAATGAACCGCAGAAAATCGAGCGCCCCAAGAATATCATACACGATGACGGAACATGGACCTGTGTGACCTGCAATCATGTCAACAGCGGCAGATTCTGCTCCGAGTGCGGATATCCCAAGGAATAAAAAGAATGAGACAGTTATTTGAAATTGATTTAAAAGACTATAACGAAAGCGACCGCGTATTCAGGCGTCCTTCGGCCAGAGCTATTATCTTAAAGGGTGATAAGATTGCGCTTGTATACAGCAAGGCCGAGAAATACTATAAGTTTCCGGGCGGCGGAATTCGTAACGATGAGGACAGGAAAGAAGCTCTTATCCGTGAAGTGCGCGAAGAAGTCGGCATGGTGGTTAAGCCCGAAACGATAGAAGAATTCGGAAGCGTATTAAGGCGTCAGAAGGGTAAGGAAGACGGCGTAATCTTTGAGCAGGAGAATTACTATTATTTCTGCGAAACGGAAGACGAATTGGTGAGTCAGGAACTTGACGAGTACGAAAAGGATGCCGAGTTTGTGCTTAGAATTGTGCCTCTCGATGAAGCTATCGCGACCAATGAAGCATATGTAAGCGAAGATTCTTTTAACCCTGTTATGATAAAACGTGAGTGCAGGGTGCTAAAAATGATTGCTGAGAGGAACAAATAATGGGTACGGAAAAGGATATTGAATTTAGTGAGGATATTTCCGAAGAGAAGGATTCCCTGAGCGTAGTAATCAATATATTAAGGTGGGTAGGCGCGTGCCTTCCGCTGTTTATTACATTTGGCTGCCTTATTGAGGAAAATGCGCTTGTAGCTTTTATTCATCTGGTGGCGGCTTTCCTGGTAAGTCCGCTTTCGACCCGGTACTTTAGGAGACTTGGAATACGTATCAGTACACGGCTTTATGTGCTGATTGTGGTTGTGTGGCTGATTATTTCGGGCATTTTCTTTTTCCGTATGATTGATGAGGAGCCAAGCGAAGATGACACTGCACAGGTAGAAGAGGTTACAGACGTCGAGGCGGGAGAATAGATTCATGGAAGAAAGAAGTGCTTTTGATATTAATCGTTTGGTGCCGACATACTTTAAGATGGCGCTGCCGGTTGTGTTCAGCATGGTTATTACGCTGATTTATAATCTGGCTGATACGTATTTTATAGCAAGGACCAACGATGCCATGCTGGTGGCGGGGGTGTCGTTGTGTGCGCCACTGTTTACCGCGCTGATGGCTATCGGAAATATTTACGGACAGGGCGGAAGCTCCCTTATTGCCAGACTTCTTGGCAACAAGGATACCGAGAGCATTAAGAGAGTGAGCGCGTTCTGCTTTTATTTGTCTATGGCTACGGGCGTTGTGATTGCTGTCTTTTTACGCGCGTTTTCTTTGCCTGTGTTAAAGCTTCTTGGTGTAAGCGAGCAGACTATTGACCCGGCGATGCAGTATTATGCGGTGATAGTAATGGGCGCGCCGCTTCTAATATTGTCGTTTATTCACACGAACCTCATGCGTAGCGAAGGTATGGCGACAACTTCGATGATATGTACCGTGTCGGGCTCGATTCTTAATATAATCCTTGATCCGATATTCATAAGCGTGCTCGGCTGGGGCGCATGGGGCGCGGCGTTTGCCACGATTCTTGGGTATACACTCACAGACATTCTGTGCCTGTTCTTTGTCCTTCGCAAAAGCAAGGTTCTCTCTGTTAATATCAGTAATTCACACGTGCAGGGCAATGAACTTTCTCAGATACTCGGCGTGGGCATTACGGCGGCGATTACCAATATTGCGTCGAGCGTATGCATGATTCTTATGAATCAATTCCTAAAAGGATATGGTGACGAAAAGATTGCAGCGCTTGGAATCGTTATGAAGATTGCGATGATAGTGCAGCTTATGCTTGTGGGATTTTCTTTTGGTGGAGTGCCGTTATTTGGATTCCTGTATGGAGCGGGGGAGAAAAAGAAACTCAAAGAGCTCCTTCGTTTCTGCACGATATTCCTGTGCGGGCTGGCGTTGGTGGAATCGCTCATAGTGTTCTTAACAGCCAAGCCTTTTATGAGAGTATTTATCGATACAGAGAGCATCATAGAGGATGGTGCGGTAATGCTCAGGTGGCAGATTGCGGGCATGGTATTTTGCGCGATAGTACTTCTTTATACATGCCTATTCCAGTCAAGCGGTAAGGCGTTGCAGGCACTTGCGATGTCACTTAGCAGACAAGGGCTGCTATTCGTAGCGGTGTTCTTAATCATCACGGCAGTAGCGGGATATCAGGGATTCCTGGTGGCACAGCCTCTTGCCGATGCGTTGAGCGCGGCGCTGGCACTGGTACTGTACAGATTGGCCTTCAAAAAATAGAAGGTCTCGTGCGGTTACACGAGACTCTTCAGAATTTCTATGTAATTTAAAGTCAGCTGCGACGGATGAATGGTGCCCGGTAAGATGTAGCCGATTTCCATATAGTCATCGACTTCAAGCGGCCTCGCAATTATGTTGGGGCCGTTTAATTCTTCACTGATGACACCGCTGCAGATGGTGTAACCGTTAAGACCTATCAGCATGTTAAAGAGCGTTGCGCGATCGCACACTACCAGCTCTTTGTCGCTGTCGGCGGTACTCAATATTTCTTCGGAAAAATAAAACGAGTTGTGGCTGCCCTGCTCATATGAAAGGCGGGGGTAGGGCTTTAAGTCGTTAAGAGTCAGTTTCTTTTTACTCGCGAGAGGGTTGCCCTTGCCGATGAAAACGTGGGGCTTGGCCACGAAGAGCGTGTTAAAAGAAAGGTTGTTGTCGCGAAGCGTCTTTCTGATGACCGTCTCATTAAATTTGTTAAGGTATAGAATTCCTATCTCGCTCCTTAAGCGCGCGACGTCATCGATGATGTCGTAGGTCTGGGTCTCGCGCATGTGAAACTCGTACTTGTGGCCGCCATGCTCCTTAATGAGGCGTACAAAAGCTTCGACGGCAAAAGAATAATGCTGCGAGGACACACAGAATCTTTGCTTGCCGGCGGTTTTGCCGGTATATCTTTCTTCTATAAGGTCGGCTTGCTCTAAGACCTGTCTTGCGTATCCTAAAAATTCATCTCCGTCGGGAGTAAGTTCGATACCCTTATTTGAGCGTGTGAATATTGTGATGCCGTATTCTTTTTCCAATTCATGGATGGAGGAGGTGAGAGACGGCTGGGCTATGAAAAGCTTGCGTGCGGCCTCTGTTATGTTGCCGGTTTCTGCCACGGTTACGGCATATTGGAGCTGTTTGAGAGTCATGGGATGCACCTCATTAAAATAGAATCTGATGTGATTGTAGCATGCACTATAGAAAAAATCTATGGCAGCACCGAAATTAAATATATTTTACCTATTAAAGCAGTAGGTCTATAATCCCTCTCAAGACATACAATCATTATCGAGAGGAGATACATAAATGAGTACATTGCAGACACCTTTTCGCTACGATTTCGTAGGAAGTTTCTTAAGACCGCAGGCACTTAAGGATGCCAAGGCGGCATTTCAGGCAGGAAAGATTACCAAGGAGGAGCTCGACAAGGTAATCAACGAAGAGATTGCCAAGGTTGTGGCCAAGCAGAAAGAGTTGGGCTACCACGTAATCACCGACGGCGAGTTTAGAAGAACCTTTTGGCATCTTGATTTTATGTGGGGATTCGAGGGCGTCGACCACAAGGCTACAGGAAACGGAGTGCCTTTTAACGACGAGCTTGCAATTCTCGACGATACATACCTTGTGGGCAAGATTAAGGCCAAGGTTCATCCATTTGTGGAATATTTCAAGTTCTTAAAGCAGTTTGAGGACGAGAACACTGTTGCCAAGTACACGGTACCGGCACCCGCGCAGATGTTCCAACAGATGATTATTCCTACCAACTTCGAGACTACCCGTAAGTTCTATCCCGACAACGAGGAATTGATTCAGGATATCGCAGCCGCATACCGCGACGTTATCAAGCAGTTCTACGATGCAGGCTGCCGCAACCTTCAGTTCGACGACTGCACATGGGGCGCTTTGGTAGGCGATGCCGCAAAACTTCGCTACAAATCCCTCGGTATCGACCTTGACGACGTTAAGGCAGAACTTCTTAAGGTCAACAACCTCGCACTCGAAGGCAAGCCCGCAGACATGGTAATAAACTCCCACATCTGCCGTGGTAACTATCACTCAACTTATTTCACCAGCGGACCTTACGACTCCGTAGCCGATTATGTTTTTGCCAAAGAAAACGTGAACGCACTCTTCCTTGAGTACGATGACGAGCGTTCCGGCGGCTTTGCGCCTCTGGCTAAAATTTCGACAGACAAGAAGGTAGTGCTCGGACTCATTACCACCAAGTCCCCCAAACTTGAGGACAAGGCAGCGGTTATCGCAAGAATCAAAGAGGCAGCTCACTACGTACCCCTCGACCGCTTATACTTAAGCCCTCAGTGCGGCTTCGCATCCTGCGAAATCGGTAACAAACTTACCGAAGAAGAGCAGTGGGCGAAACTTAAACTGGTCAAAGAAATCGCTGACGAAGTCTGGGGATAAATAACGGTTTTCTACCGTTCATATTTCAAAAATGACCGCTCATGTCAAAAGTGTTTCTTTTGCTCTTGGGAGTGTGTACTATCACATCAACAAGACAACAAACACTTTGATAAGGAGCGGTTTTTATTATGAGTAACGCAATTGTAACGAACGGACTTATAAAAAGATACAAAGATAAGACGGCGGTTGACGGTATATCGATAACCGTTGAAGAAGGAAAGCTTGTGGCGCTGCTTGGCGTTAACGGCGCGGGCAAGACCACAACGATAAGGATGCTTACGTGTCTTTCAAAGCCTACAGCAGGAACGGCGCGGGTGCTCGGGCACGATGTGGTTAAAGAATCCGATGAAGTAAAGAAGCTTGTGGGGATTTCCACACAGGACACTGCGGTAGCAGAGAACTTAACGGTTCGTGAGAATCTTGAATTCATGGCTTCGCTTTATCTTCCGAAGGAGAGAATCGGCGGCGCGGTTGAAAAGGCCATAAAGGCATTCGGACTTGAAGAGTTTCGTAATAAGAAAGCAAAGCACTTATCCGGAGGCTGGAAAAGAAAGCTTTCCATCGCCATGGCAATCATCGGTGAGCCCAAGATACTATTCCTCGATGAGCCTACACTCGGCCTCGACGTTTTAGCCCGTAGGCAGCTGTGGACGGAGATTGAGGAGATTAAGAAGCATATGACCATCGTGCTTACGACTCACTACATGGAAGAAGCCGAGGCGCTTGCGGATGAAATCTTTGTAATGATAAACGGTAAGATTGCGGCACACGGAACACTTTCGGAGTTGGAGGCTCGTACCGGTAAGACGGGCCTTGAAGAAGTATTTATTAAGATTGCGGAGGAATATTAATCATGAAGAACAGAACACTTTCTTTTGCAAAAAGAAATTTGATAGAGATGTCGAGAGATTCGCTTAGCTACATATTCTGCGTTGCATTTCCGCTGGTAATGCTTGTGATTATGTCGATAGTAAATGCCAGTATTCCAAAGGAAGCGGGAATGACGCTTTTCAGAATCGATAATCTGGCGGGCGGTATTGCAATATTCGGACAGACATTCGTAATGCTGTTCTCGGCACTGAATGTAACCAAGGACCGTTCGGGCTCGTTTCTTGTAAGGCTTTTTGCATCGCCTATGAAGAGCAGAAACTTTACGGGCGGTTACTTCTTACCGCTTATCGTGGTAGCGTTTGTGCAGGTGATTATTGCTTTTGCGGCATCGTTTATTGTGTCGCTGGTAACAGGCACTGAATTAAGCGTACTCGGCCTTTTGGCGGGAGCTGTTGCGGTGATTCCTTCGGCCGTTATGTTTATTGCAATCGGAATGATTTTCGGAACGATTTTTAATGAGAAGGCGGCGCCCGGAATGTGCTCGATTATTATTTCGCTCGGCGCTATCGTGGGCGGTATCTGGTTCGATGTTGAGGGAGTAGGCGGATTCATGGAGAAGCTTTCGAGATGCCTTCCTTTCCTATACAGCACAAAGGTTGCAAGGGCTGCGATAAAGATGGATTTTGGATTTGATACTTTCCTCATGCCGTTAATCGTAGTAACGGGCTCGGCAGTAGTATTGACGGCGCTTGCGTGCTTTTTCTTTGGCCGAAAGATGCGTGCAGACTTGGCATAAAAATACGTTAAGCCCCTCAGGATGTGCTATACTCGATATAGTAAATTGCTTGAGGGGTTTTCTATGCTTATAAAGACTGAGATTGACGGTAAATACAAAGAAATCGAGCTTCACGTCTGCAACAATGAGGAGACGGGTGAAGTGAAAGATTTAGTGCTGGAATTGCACGAACTGTATGATAAGAGGATTGCGGGAGTGGACGCGCGGGGGAACCGTTGCATGCTTAACCCGGGCGAGATTGTCTCCGTTTACGCCGAAGGGCAGAAAGTTATGATACTTGGCGCCGACGGAACCTACACGGTGTCAAAGAAACTCTATGAGCTCGAGGAAGAGCTCGGCGAGCGGAATTTTGTAAGAATTTCCAAGTCTGAGATTGTGAATATAAAGAAGATTAAGAACCTTGATATGAGCGTTACGGGTACCATCAAGATTTGTATGAAGAACGGTTATGAAACCTTTGTGTCGCGCAGAAATGTGGGCAGGATTAAGGAGAGATTATTATCCGAAAGGTCGGTGAAGAATTCATGAAAAATGTGTTAAAGAGAGGCGTGATAAGCTTTTTTATATCTTCTTTTGCCGGCGTATCGGTTAATCTTATTATAGATTGTATCGTTAATGCGAGCGGTAGGGAGGGCTTCATATCTATGTCGCCCGATTTCGTAAAGTTGTTCCCGACACCGGTGGTCGCGGCGTACGTAAATATCATATTGTACGGACTTATAGGATTTACTTTCTCGGCAATGACGTTTGTGTACGAGATTGAGAGGATTGGATTTGTGTTCCAAAGCATCATATATTTCGTGGTGACGGCTGCGGTGTGCCTGTCGATAACGGTTATTTTGTGGCAGCTTCACAAGTACCCGGCTGCTTTTGCAGGAACGCTTGCAGGCTACGCGGTGACACATGTCATAATGCTTGTTGTGGGTTACAGAAATTTAAAGAAGGATATTGAGGAGATTAACGAAATCTCAGGGGGCTCGGTATGATAAGCAAGACTAAGTACAATGCAACTGATGAAGAAATAAAGGCTGAATTCAAGAAAGCCGGCCTCGGGGAGGCTGAGGGAATCGAGCCGCTTGGAGACGGTGAGTTTAACGCCGCATACAAGGTTACGGTCGGAGACACCGACTATGTGCTTAAGATAGCGCCGCCTAAAGATGCTGAGGTAGTCAACCACGAGCACAACATGATGAGAGCGGAGGTCTTCTGGTACAAGCAGATGGCGGAGCACACGAGTATTTTGGTGCCGAAGGTATTTTATGAGGATTTCTCACAGGTTACCATCAAGTCGGACTGCTTTATCATGGAGATGATGTACGGAGGTCCTTTATGGAAAGTGAACGCTTCCGAAGCCGAGAATGAGTCTATTCAGGATAAGAAGATTGCCATGCTTGCTCAGATTCACGCAATAGAGAACGATAAGTTCGGCTATATTCAGGTGCATCAGTATGATAGCTGGTACGAGGCAATTTACAACATGGCAGCCAATCTTGTGAGCGATTGCAGGAAGTTTGGTCACGAGACGCCCGACGGAGAAAGATTTCTTAAAGATATTAACAGGCACAAGGAGTTGTTAAGTCGCGTGCCTTGCAGAATGGTTAACTTCGACTTGTGGGACAGCAATGTTCTTTATATAGACGGCGAGCTTTGCTGGATAGATCCCGAGAGAAGCTTCTGGGGAGACCCGATTGCTGATTTTATTACCCTTGGCATGGGTCAGAAGACGCCTCTTGATAAGAAACTTCATGAGATAGAGACTTATAATAAATATGCCCGGGAGAATGTTTCGGCGGGCAGGGAAGAGTGCATAAGGTACGCTGTTGCTGTTGCATATCTTGCACTTATCGAAGAAGTCGAGAAATACGTGCGCTACGATGAGACGCATCCTAACTATATCAGAAATACCAAAGATGCAAGAGATATGTATGATATGGCTTTCGCTGTAATGGAACAGTAGGAAGATATTCTTTGGCAAAAAAGGCCGCATCCTTACGGGTGCGGTCTTTCTGTAATCTTATGAAGGTGGGCGGAATTAATAGTTTACGCCGCCTTTTTTCTCAAGAAAATCGATAATGTGCTGACCGAGGAAATCGATTCCTTTGTCGGTAAGCTGAGTGTCCTTGACGTATTCGGTAATGTTGCTTTCGCTGATGCCGTAAGTATAGTTGTCAACGAAACTTGTCGCGTACTTGGTGGCTACAAAATAGATATTTTCAAAGTAATATGACGAAGTTAACAAGCCGTAGTCGGTCATGTTGGAATACACCAGGTTGCCGTTCTCATCGGTAAATACCGAAGGATACGGGGAAACAAGGATAATGTTTAAGTGGGGGTACTTCTCCTGCAGAAGTGTAAGCGACTGCTCGTAAGAGCCGCGAAGACCACGTATGTCATCTTCACTGATTGCAAGAGCCGCCTTGCCGGCATAATAATCAATGAGGTTGTACATTATTATTACCGTATCAACTTTGTTAAAATCCAAATCGTTGGCGGTTTTTAAAAATTTGTAGTATCTGTCTTCATCAAAAAAAAGAGTGGCCCATTCAGTTTCGGCGAGAGCGTGGATGTCGTGATCGGCAATTTCCGATACCAGATGGTACAAAGAGGCACAGTCCACACCGCACACTATTTCGGGACCATCGCAGCTTACGCGGCTTTTATCTACGGTAATATCGATGATGTTGGCATCGAGGTTGTCGCGAAGCATATTGAGTATCGAATGCTCGTTGCCACTGTTATTGGCATAAACGTTGCCGATTACCACAATGTCTTCCACATCGTCTTTGACATGGTTGGGGAAGTCTCCTTCCGGAGGGTAAAAATACATATCCTGAACTTCTATATCAAATTCGCCTTCTTCAATATCATCTGTAACGACCGTGATGGATCTTGCATCCCAATCGACCAGTCTGTATATTATAAAGGCAACCATTGCCAGAATAATCACACCGAGAATCGTAACAATACCGATTCGTCTTTTCTTTTCTTTTTCCATCAAATCTACTCCTTTCGCGGATAGGGCTATTGTACTATCAGGAATGGATAAAATCCACTTAAAAAGCAGATATTAAGAAATAATTCAAAAAAATAGTAGGTATTAAATTTGTAAATAAAAAGAAGAAATGTTATAATCATATGAGTTATGGTATCTTGAAAATCGTGTGCATTTTGGCGATTGAAAGGGAATAATACCTACCTGTACGGGATTATGGATAGAGGAGATATGTTATGGGCTACAACGACAACAACACCGATGGTGAAGTGTATATATTGGTGGATGAAGACGGCAACGAAGTCTTTTTGGACGATGACGCCGATATAGAGAATTCCGGTGAAACTGTTTATGAGGCAGAGCCTGAGTACGCCGGCGAGCCTGTTTATGAGGCAGAACCCGAAGACGATACTGTTTTTTATAAGAAGCAGGATGTGGAATCGGCGCTTGACGAAGAGGTCGGAGAGGTTGTGCTGGAAGACGAGTACGAGCTTGAAGAGCCTAAATACAATACCGGAGTCATAGACTTTGATGAGGAAGAAGATCCTAAGGATGAGGTCTTTGCGAAAGTTGGCGGCAGCAATCTTCTGCTTTTAATAGGAGCACTGGTTATTGTTGTTGCGGCAGTTTTACTCGGTGTATTTTATTTTGCCAAGAAAGCACCCAAGGATACAGCCGTTGACTTTGCCACTGTCGGAACCGAAGTTGCGGCTATAGGAGTAATAGGCGAGGACAATATCAATGCTATTACCGCTGCAGAAGGCGCAAGACTCGACGCTCTTTATGAAGCGCAGAAGAGCTACGACTACGATGAAGCGGATCAGGAAGGTGGCGTTTCAAGCGTCAACATTACTCTTACTTCCATCGTTAAGGACTTAAAGATTAAGATGGTTAACTCAAAGGGCAAGCTTATAGGCAACGTTCCCTTTGTGGTTGAAGTTACTTCTCCCGACGGTAAGACCGAGAAGTGGGAAGATGACAATAAAGACGGTATTATTTACAAGACCGATCTTGCGGGAGGAATTTACAAGGTTAAGCTCATTCCTTTGAATGGTTATGATTCCATGTATGATTTTTCAACCGCTACGATTCAGTCGCTTACCGTTAAGTCGCAGATTGATTATCAGAAGGTTGATGTCAAGAACGAGATTAAGAAATCCAACCAGGTAGACGCAGCCGAAGACGGCGCCACCAACGAGACGGAAGTTGAATCCAAGCTTAAGGATACCGTTACTTACGTTGTGAGCGCGAAGGTTGCAAGCTCCGAAGGCTACAAGGCCATTTCCAAGGATACTATTCCCCCTATGAAGACGCTTACGACCAAGAACGAGGCGTCGCTTGGAAGGTTTAAGAGATTGGCCGATAATGAAGGCGCCGGAACAAATACGGAAAACGGAAATTCCGGTGAAGGAACAGGCGAAGGCGGCGGAGTAAGTGGCGGCGAAGGTGGTCAAGGCGGTGGAGAAACACCCAACCCTTCGCATGACGAAGATTGGGGATATACTTCCAATAATAACGGAACACATAATAAGAAGTGTAAAGTTGCCGGATGTACCATCCATTCCGATGTTGTCAATGAAGCCTGTGTAGATTCGGATAATAACGGTATTTGCGATTTATGCTTATACGAGTTCCCCTATGAGACAACCTGGACAACAGATGCTTCTGCCAAAAAGCATTACCATAAGAATACAATTAATACTTCTCTTAAAAAAGATGAAGCTGACTGCTCTCTTACGTATGTGAAGGATACCTCTTCCTTCAATATGCATAAGATAAGCTGTTCCGTGTGCGGCTATGATTATGGAACAGAGGCATGTACGGACGACGGAAACGGCAAATGTAAGTACTGTAAAGAGACTATGACAAAAGAAGAAATGTCCGTGGCTTACACAACCAGTACCACAGCACTTGTGCTTAACAAAGATGCCGAGAAAACCGGTACCGTAAAGGTGACTGTTACCAAGAACCCCAAATCTGATGTTTCCAAGTACACTTGGGAAGTTAAGACAGAAGACAAAGACATTGTAAAGCTTGACGATATTGACAAGGAAACTGTTAAAGTTACTGCTCTTAAGGTCGGCACGGCCAATATCAGATGTACAGTAGAGTTTAAGGATACCAAGAAGGTCGTCGGCGCATGGCAACCTATAACAGTCAGCGCTGGAACCGCAATCACTCTCGACAGAACGGCCAAGAAAGCTATCTTTGTAGACGGCGACAAGTTCACCGTTACCGCTACGATTAAGGGCGCCAAGACCGGTAAGGTTACATGGTCTGTAGAGGATGCCAATAAAGATAAGGTTAAGCTTGAGACATCTATTGCCGGCAAGGATGGCGATGCTGAGAGAAAGGCTAACTGTGTTGTTTCAGGCCTTAAGCCAGGTACGGTAACACTTACATGTACCAGCGATGATGATAAGAACGTTAAGCAGACACTTACAATCGTTGTAGTGGCTAATCCTAAGACGGATAAGACTACCAAGCTTGTTGATAATAACGGCAAGCAGGTATATATTTACGATAAGTCTTCCAAGAAATACGTTGAGGCGACTTACGCAGATTACTACTCAGGTACAGATTTGTTCACTCCCGTGGAAGTTACATATATTTACAACGGTTGGTGGACTATAGATGGCAAGACATATTATTTTGACGCCAACGGTAAGAAGGTTACAGGTGACCAGGTAATTCTCGGTGCCAAGTATTCCTTTGGCTCTGACGGAGCATTAAAGGGGGGCACAGGACTCTTTGGTATTGACGTATCCACATGGAACGGTACCATTGACTGGAAGCAGGTTGCCAAGTCCGGTGTTTCTTATGCGATTATTCGTTGCGGTTACAGAGGAACCACCCAGGGTGGACTTATCGAAGATAATAAATTTGCGACGAATGTGAAGAATGCCGCAGATGCCGGAATTAAGGTAGGCGTATACTTCTTCACTCAGGCAATTTCCGAGGCGGAAGCGGTTGAAGAGGCGTCCATGTGTCTGTCACTTGTGGAAGGATATAAGATTTCTTATCCTATCTTCATTGACGTAGAGAGCGGCTCCGGTAACGCCCGCGCCAACGGACTCTCCAAGGATGCAAGAACTGCCATAGTTAAAGCATTCTGCAAGACCATTACCAACGGAGGCTACAAGGCGGGTATTTACGCCAACAAGACCTGGCTCAATACCAAGCTTAATACTTCTGAGCTTACCGCTTACAGCATCTGGCTTGCGCAGTACGCTTCGGCACCCACATATACAGCAACACGTTATGATTTGTGGCAGTATTCAAGCCAGGGCTCCATCAAGGGCATTAGCGGTAACGTCGACCTTGACCTTAGCTACCTTGGATATTAATAAACACTTAAGTGCTTTCTTTTACCATATTAAAGATATGGGATATATTATATAAAGAAAACGATAGGAGAATTTTTTATGAGAACTTACCTTGTAACGGGAGGCGCCGGATTCATCGGTTCCAACTTCATTCACTACATGTTTAACAAGTACGGCGACGATATCAGAATCATTAACGTCGATAAACTTACCTACGCAGGTAACCTTGAGAACTTAAAGGATATCGAGAATCGCGAGAACTATTCTTTTGTCAGAGCCGATATCTGTGACAGCCCTGCAATCGAGGAAATCTTTAAGAAGAATGATATTGATGTTGTGGTACACTTTGCGGCAGAAAGCCATGTAGACAGAAGTATCAGAAATCCCGAAGTGTTTGTTAAGACCAATGTTTTGGGAACACTTGTAATGCTTAACAACGCGAAGGCTTCATGGGAGCTTCCCGACGGTTCATATATGGAAGGCAAGAGGTTTTTGCACGTATCTACCGATGAGGTATACGGATCTCTTGAAGAGGATGGCGGATATTTCTACGAGACCACTCCTTATTCTCCTCACAGCCCTTATTCGGCAAGTAAGGCAAGCTCGGATATGCTTGTTAAGGCTTATATGGATACTTACAAGTTCCCTGCCAACATTACAAACTGCTCCAACAACTACGGTCCTTACCAGTTCCCCGAGAAGTTGATTCCTCTTATTATCAACAATGCTCTTAACGGTAAGAAGCTTCCTGTATACGGTGACGGCAAGAATGTAAGAGACTGGCTCTATGTTATGGACCATGCTAAGGCTATCGATATGGTTATCAATAAGGGACGTCTCTTTGAAACATACAATGTAGGCGGACATAACGAGAAGCAGAATATCGAGATTATCAATATTATTCTTGATACTCTTCAGGAAATGCTTCCCGAAGGAGATCCGAGAAAGGCTCACATTAACAAGGACCTTATTACATACGTTGAGGACAGAAAGGGACACGACAGAAGATACGCTATCGCTCCCGATAAGATTAAGGCTGAAATCGGCTGGGAACCCGAGACTATGTTCAAAGAAGGTATCAAGCTTACCATTAAGTGGTACTTTGAGCACGAAGACTGGATGAAGAACGTTACCAGCGGCGACTATGTTAACTATTATGCAGAAATGTATAAGAATAAATAAGACCTAAAGGAGATTACTCGGAATGAAAGGTATCATCTTAGCCGGTGGCTCCGGCACAAGGCTTTATCCCCTTACAAAGGCTATTTCCAAGCAGATTATGCCTGTGTATGATAAGCCCATGATTTACTACCCTCTTTCAACTTTAATGCTTGCGGGTATTCGCGAAGTGTTGATTATTTCCACTCCCAGAGATTTGCCTGTATTCAAGGAACTTTTCGGAGACGGAAGTCAGCTTGGCATGAGCTTTTCTTACGCTGTGCAGGAGTATCCCAGAGGACTTGCCGATGCGTTTATTATCGGTGAATCTTTTATCGGTAACGATGCGGCTGCTTTGGTACTGGGCGACAATATTTTCTATGGTCAGAGCTTTTCCAAGGTGTTACAGCAGGCTGCGGCTCGTACAGAGTCTGAACCCGGTGCAACAATCTTTGGTTACTATGTAAGAGACCCAAGAGAGTATGGCGTAGTTGAATTTGATAAGGACGGTAAGGCATTATCAATAGAGGAGAAGCCTGAGAATCCCAAGAGTAATTACGCTGTTCCGGGACTTTATTTTTATGATAATGACGTTGTTGAAATTGCCAAGAACGTTAAGCCCTCTGCGAGAGGCGAGATAGAAATCACAAGTATCAACAACGAGTACCTTTCAAGAGGCACACTCCACGTTGAGACTATGGGCCGTGGATTTGCATGGCTTGATACAGGTAACCACGACGCACTTCTTGATGCGGCTAACTTCGTGGCTACATTCCAGAAGAGACAGGGACTTTATATTTCCTGTATTGAAGAAATTGCTTTTAAGAGAGGCTTCATTAACAAGGACGAACTCTTAAAACTTGCAGAACCTCTCATGAAGACCGCTTACGGTAAATATCTTGTAGAGGTAGCTAATGGACTCTAAGGTCAGACGCGTTGTAATATTACTGTGCGTTTTAATGGGAATCACGGTAATCGGTATCGTGGTTCTTGCGAATCTCAATTCACTTCGAAAGAAAAGACCTTCGGCGACAAGTGTGGTGTCGGAGGTTGTTTCTGTGAGTGAAGAGAAGCCGGACTTGCAGATTGGGCACGATTTGGATGCCTGGAAGAAAGATGCATCTTTCTTTGACAAAGAAAGCGATACGCTTGCGGCACGAATCTTAGATGACATGAAAGAGTTAAGCGTTAAGGCTGTCAGCGTTGAACGTGACCTTCGGGTACAGATACTGGACTATGAGGGTGAGCGCAAGATAGGCGAAGCATTTAAGATTGCTGTTGCGAGTGAGAAGAAGCCTAACGACTATGAGAATTACGCGGATTCCGATAAGGATGGTGTGATTACGATAGACGTTATGGAACCGGGCAAATATCTGGTGACGCTTCTTCCGATAGAAGGGTACACGATTCCCGATAAGCCTACCGAAGTTACGGTTAAAGATAAGGTTACTTATGAATTCATCGAAGATATAGAGCTGTTGTTTAGCGAAAAGTCCGAAGCTGAGGCCAGGATGGAAGATTCGATGGTGTTAGGTGCCGATTCCTATGCGGATAAGAAGCAGACAACTTCTTTTGCCAAAGACGGTTATGTATATGGCGTGGATGTATCCGAGAAGAATACAGTTACCGATTGGAACAAAGTGTATGACTCGGGCATAAGATTTGTAATGTTAAGAGTCGGATACAGAGGTTCGATATCGGGAGATATAGTGATTGATGAGTCGTTTGACCAGTATGCGACGCTTGCCAATCGCGCGGGACTCGATGTAGGCGCATATTTCTTCTCTCAGGCAGTTAATGAGAAAGAAGCTGTCGAGGAAGCATCGGCCGTATATGCATGTTGTCGAGA
>JAFYDI010000071.1 GCA_017544835.1 Lachnospiraceae bacterium
AACCGCATACTGCTCGGCCGGTAGTCCGAAAGAATCATACCCCATGGGATGTAGTACATTGTACCCCTGCATCCTCTTCATTCTGGATACAATGTCTGTGGCCGTGTAGCCTTCGGGATGTCCCGCATGAAGGCCTACGCCCGAAGGATAGGGGAACATATCAAGAGCGTAGAATTTGGGCTTGGAAAAGTCCCAAACATCGGTCTTGAAAGTCTGATGTTCTTCCCAATACTTCTGCCACTTGGGCTCAATCTCTTTGGGATTGTAAACTCTTTCTCCGTTTTTCATGATTTCTCCTTTATTTGATGTAAAAAAATCTATATCCGATAAGATAGCACATTTTCCCGTGACGGACAATAGAAACGGCAAAAGAAAATGTTTCTTTTGCCGCCACTCTTAAGTTAATTCTTTAATTTAAAGGTCTGCGGTGCAAATCTGTATATAAGCAGGCTTGCAATCACTGTATACACGGCGCAGAATCCAAGGCACGAAAATCCGAAGGTTTCAAGGGGAATACGCTGGAACATGAGTATATAGATTAATATGTATGACGCACCGAAGGCTATCATATACGGTACGCTTCGAACCTCGGTATTAACGTTGTAAGGCTGAAGCAGGTAGTAAAGTACCAGATAGTGAACAGAGAACAGTATACTCTCAGCCATAATTACAAACAGAACGAGCAGACTCTTCTTAAGTGCCTCCGGATCACCGGGAAGATATACCAAAAACGCAAGAAGCAGTCCCATGGCAAAGGCCGGAAGTAAATTGACCTTCACAATTTCCCTAAGTCTTATTACAAAAAGCTTAAGCACGTTGTTTCTTTTTTTGTAAAAGGAAAAAGTAAGCATGCTGTGGTCACAGTTTAAAAACAGCGCTTTCGTATAGGCTCCTCCGCGGTTTAATGTAAACACCACAAAAGAAAAATACGGAATCATCTGATCTATAATCCGCGCGCAAATCTCTCTTCCGCCGAGAAAAGCAAAAAGAACATTGGCAATAACCGCCATAGCGAGCATAACGATTGTAAGATTGATGGCGGGCTTCCACAAAAGTTTCTTGTGACGCTTTACGAAAAGCTCATTGAAGAATTCGAAACCCTTTTTGTTGCTGGTTTCAATTGCATCCGCGGAAATGGAATCGGCCACCTGATTGTCCTGTCTTTTCCGCGCTTTCTTCATTACAATGTCCATCTGACTGAGCATGGATTTATTAATCTTAAGGTAATTCTTATAGGTAAAAACTTTAACGGAGCATATAAGGCCCACGGGTATCAAAAGAAGCAGGCCCGCCATGCAGATTTCTTTGGGCAGTCCGTATTCAAAAACGGGCATTAAGAAAGCCGCGAAGCCCAAAGCAATGGCCCCAAACCATGAAAGCAGGCTCTTGCCCGCGTAGGTGACAACGCCGGTCCTTTCATAGGTAGAAAGCACGTATGATGCGTAAATAAACTTACCGAATGCCACACAAAACGGAATGGCTATTAAGAACCAAAGGGGAAGACCCCATGCAAGTCCCATGAAAATTGCAATCGGAAGGGTACCCACTATGATTTTGACAAGTGAGTAGCCAAAATCGATAATCGTGTACTCTTTGGCATTTAACTTAAAGATATTGATGGCGTAAACCTTGTCTTTTCTGTAGTCAAGAAAGCTTACGTTCATAAAAAGGCCTATGGCCGTAAGGAGCAACAGACTCTGGCAAAACAAAACTTCGTTTGAAAGATTGTCGCTTAAGGTTCTCAAATAGCCGATAGCGCCGAAATAGTAAATAATCTTGCCGATGAATATGGCGCCAATCTCCCAAATGGCAAAGATTATGGTTACTATTACGTTTAATACCTTGCTCTGGGAAAGGGCGGTGGGAAGAATCTTTTTAATAAGAGGAAGCTGCCTGAGTACGTAGAGGATTGAGTTACTCTTGTACGCTTTTCTTAAGGCAAACATCATTTTAAGTGTCTTAAGCATCCTGTTCCTCCTTAAGAGCGGCGATGATTCTTTCCTTGAAGCCCTTGTCGTCAAGGTTTTCTTTGTCTACGACTTCAAGTTCGCCGTGGTGAAGGAGCACTATCTCATCGCACAAATCCACCGCAAGGTCCATAATGTGGGTGGAAAAAATGGTGATTCTGCCGGGCTTGATGTCTCTTAAAATCTGCTTCATCTCCTCTGCCACCACTACGTCAAGGGTAGTAAGAGGCTCGTCGAGAAGAAGAAGCTTGGGATTAGCAATAATGTTAACAAGCATCTGAAGCTTGTTCTTCATACCGTGTGAATAGTCTTTAAGCAGCTTGTCCCTGTCTTCCTCAAGGATGCTTACGCTGTCAAAATATTCGTCGATTGTCTTAAGGTTTTCGATTCTGTCCTTGTTGATTTCAAGAAAGAATTTAAGAAATTCTCTTCCCGTGAGAAACTCGGGAACGGTAGGCACAGACAATACATATCCGATGTCGTCAGGCTCAAGTTCCTTCTTCATTCCGTCTTCTTCAAAAGAAATCGTTCCGCCCGTTACCGGCATATCCTTGTTGACGCAGTTAAAGAAAGTGGTCTTGCCGGCGCCGTTTCTGCCGAGAAGTCCGTAGATTTTGCCTTCTTCAAAAGAAAAGTTGATGCCCCTTAATACCTCTTTTTTATCAAAATTCTTGGTTAATCCCTCAATTACCAATCTCATAGTTACATCTCCTTGTAAAGTTTTAATCTGATATACAGGCTGTATACCATAACTATCAATTCGGCGCACAAAACGATAAGGATAGCCTTTAACTCAACCCTCATAATCGCAAGCACCACAAGTACCGCCGAAAAAAGATAAATCGAAAGCGTATAGGCTTTTGCCCTTGCTTTTTCATCAATGGCGATATTTCTTTCGTCATTTTTCTCAATGTTGATAAGCCTCATGCGTTCAGGATCTTTCTTCGCAAGTCTTGCCGCATTGAGTCTTCCGACACCGTCTCCAAGCAGTCCGAAGCCGCCTCCGAAAATGGAATAACTTACCACGGTGTAAGCAAAGCGCTCACTGCCAAAGAAATAAAACGATATAACGCTGATTATTACCAACAACAGCCCTATAATAAGTAAAATGTAAGCAGTTCTTCCACCCTTTTCCATACCTATTCCTCCTCATAGATGAATATATCTTCTATCGACAGCCCAAAATATTTGGAAATCTTAAAAGCAAGCTGTATAGAAGGATTGTATCTTCCGTTTTCAAGCGAACCTATAGTCTGTCTGGACACTTCAAGTGCCATTGCCAGCTCTTCCTGCTTGATTCCTCTCTCTTTTCGCAATTCCTCAACTCTGTTTTTCATGGCATCCCCTTTGCACATTGAAAGTTAACTTTACATTTTCATTATAGTAAAGGTTGGTAAAATGTCAAGTAAACTTTCCATTTTTTAATAAGTGCGTGCGAAAATAATGAGACGTGCATACAAGCGCCTCCTTCGGAGGCACTTGTCCCACGGCTGGCGCCGTATACAGATATGCATAAAAAAGCCGAGACTCATGCAAGCATGGTCTCGGCTTTTTTATGCATATCTGTGCACGTCTTGTAGCTTTCGTGCGGATAACAGGAATCGAACCTGCACGGTCTCCCACCAGAACCTAAATCTGGCGCGTCTGCCAGTTCCGCCATATCCGCAAAAGCGCGATAAATCGCACTTGGACATTATAACGTGACTGTTATACAGTAGTCAAGATGTCTTCTTTTTCCAAATATTCACGAATTGCGGAAGACGCCATACGGTGCTCATTCACAACCCGCTCAAGGCGTGCGTCAAAAAGGGCACCCTCGCCGATATTTCCTATATTAATAAGTTCAGAGAGCATTTCCTTTAAGCGAACCGCTCCGGCAGAGTCGGTAATGGTGCGAAGCTCTTTGGTAAGCTTAATCTTATCATCAACAAAGGCGCTTGCTGAAATCTCACTGATGAGGCTGCCGCTCTTATCAAGATACATCGTAAGAAGCTCGTGGTATATCTTTGTGTCGCCCCATACCTTCTGGAGTCCTTCCTCTGGAACAAATGTGGGCGCTTCGTCTTTGGTCTTG
>JAFYDI010000072.1 GCA_017544835.1 Lachnospiraceae bacterium
AGTAGATGAAGTAATTAAAATTTCTTCCCAGTACTCATACGATATTATGGGCATGGCGCCTCCTGTTGTAGTAGAGTCCGCTTCTGTTCCTACTTCACCTTACAATATACAGTCCAGAGTTAAGAGGTACGCTTTTTTTGGCGGTGCGGGAGCAGGATTCCTGGCACTTGTGATAGTGCTTCTTCTTGCACTGACCGATAACAAGATTCGAAATACCAAAGACGTCAACTGGAGAACCGGCCTTGATGTTAAGGCAGTTATACCTTCGGATAAAGGCGAGAAGAATGCTAAATATGTCACGAATTCAATGAGATATTTCTACTCTGAATTATGTGCGGAGGAAGAAACGCCAAAAGTCCTTACTTTTGTAAGCTACAAAGAAGTTGAGAAACGTAAGGCTATTAAAGAACTTTCCAAATTTCTTGCAGAGATCGGTAAGAGTGTTGCTGTTGTTAACACGAATATGATAGTGGTTAAGAAAGAAAAGCCAGTTAGCGCTTCCGCAACCGAGACCGATGTAAAAGAAACAAAAGATACCGGCAAAAAGGGTAAAAAAGATAACAAAGACAGCAATAAGCAGGGTGATAACGGAGCCGCCAAAATGGGCCTTGAGGACTATCTTAACGGTACGACTTCAAATATCGATGATATTTTGGAGGAGAAGGACGGCATTAATTACATCGGCGTTAAGGCTGAAGCCCTTAATTCCTATGAACTTTTAAAAAGCGATAATTGTAAGAAATTATTTGATGAACTCAGAAATAGATTTGATTTTGTATTGACGGATACAGTTGGGTTTGAAGTTGCCAATGATGCAGAAGCCATGTTCGGATATTCTGATGCGGTATTTACAGTATTTGCATGCGGTAAGTCTACCAACAAACAGGCAACTGACCTTTCTGCAAGATTTAACGGAAAAGAAAAGAACAGTGGTGCAATTCTTACCGATGTAAAATTCAGTAAGAGCAAAGCTTTTGCCAAGGAATTCGGTAAGTATGTAGGACTATTTAACAAGGGCGGTAAATAGAGATGCCTATACCTCATATAATTCACTATTGCTGGTTTGGCGGTAATGAAAAGCCGGACAATATCAAGGCATTTATAAAAGGCTGGAAAGAAAAACTTACTGATTATACGTTTGTTGAATGGAATGAATCCAATTTTTCGATAGACGATGCTCCGGAATATGTCAAAGAGGCATATAGCGTTAGGAAATATGCATTTGTAAGCGACTATGCCAGAATCAAAGCATTATGTGAGCAGGGCGGTATTTATTTTGATACGGATATAGATCTTGTCCGACGCTTTGATGATCTCCTGGAAGGTCATGAGATGGTACTTGGATTTGAGAGCGATAGGCAGCTTGAGACTGCCTTTATAGCCTCCACTCCGGGGAATAAGTATATTACTACATTTCTTAAAACTTATGATAGCAGGCACTTTATAAATCCGGACGGAAGCTATGACATGTCTGTTATTAACAAGCATTTCAGCGATTGCATGGAGAACTTCGGCGTCAACCTTGACAATGAAGATATACAGACAATTGATGATGGTGCGGTTATTGTATATCCACGTGAGTACTTTGCGGCTTTTGATATCGGTAACTGGCATATTAAGCCCACTGAGAATACATATACGGTACATCATATGAATTCCAGCTGGAGTACTTCCAAGAAGAAGTTATACTTTGGAGTGATACATTTCCTTCAAAAGATTCTCGGATTTGATGGATACGATAAGTTAAAGGCTAAATACGACAAGATAAAGAAGAGACGCTAATGGATACATTAAAGGGGAACAAAAGAATCGACAGCGTTGATATTTTGAGAGCGGTCGGTATATTGATAATGGTAATGGGGCATGTAGGATTCGGCGGTGTGTTCGATCGTTATATCCATTCTTTTCACATGCCGATTTTCTTCCTGATTTCCGGGTTTTTATTTGTGCCTAAGAAAGAGGTCGGAGTTGGTCTCCAGATTCTTAAAAGGGCCGGACGACTTTTGATTCCCTATGTTTTTTACGCAATCATAAATTATCTGTTTTGGATTCTCTTAATTTATGACAAAGAATGGTATGTACCTCTCTTAAACGCAGTTACTTATAACACGCAAGGCCTTCCGATAAGCGGAGCGTTATGGTTTCTTACGGCCATGTTTTTCGCAGAAGCTTATTACATGATTCTGGATCGAGTGATAAAGAACGAAATCGTGCGCAGCGCGCTTGTAATCTTTGTTTCGGTAGTGGCGTCCTTCCTTCAGAATATTACTTCATTCAGGCTTCCGCTTACGATTGATACGGCGGTAGTATGTATGGGATTTTTGGAGCTTGGAAGGATTCTTAAGCATATAGACCAAAGCACATGGATGAGCAAGATTAAGCAACGCAAAATTTTGGTATTCATTTTGGCAGTAGTTCTTTTGTGCGTGAATGTAGTTCTTTCTTTTGTCAATGAATATGTGAATATCAAATCGGGCTGGTATGGATTTGTACCGCTGTTCTGGATCAATGCGCTGATTGGCTCTGCTGCATATCTTACATTAGCTATATGGTTCGACAGTGTTGCGGCAGAAAGCAATATTATTCGAAGAATATTGGTTGTGATAGGGCGGAGATCCATGATATTCTTAGGACTTAACCAGTTGGTTATATTGCTTCTCTCCGTAGCATATTCAGTATTACGGTTGCCGTACAACTTTTATATAAGTGGCGTAATAATATTTGCGGCAACAGCTGTAGTACTATACCTGCTTTGTTTGTTAATTGGAATAATAAAAATAAAACCAATAAAGAAACTCTTTGGTATTTAAGGAGGAATCATGGACAACAGTATACTTGTAAGTGTAGTAATACCTACATATTCAAGAAACTCAACACTTAAACGTGCAATAGGAAGTGTTCTTAATCAGACATATAAGAATTTTGAGATTATCGTGGTGGATGACAATCCCGCAGATTCGGAGTGGAGAGCAAGTACTGCTGCGATAATGGCAGAGTACACGGATGAACGTGTACGATATGTTCAAAATGAAAAGAATATGGGGGGTGGCCTTACACGAAACCACGGCATCCAAGAAGCAAAGGGCGAGTATATTGCTTTTCTGGATGATGATGACGAGTATTATCCCGAAAGGCTTGAGAAGCAGCTCAAGAAATTTTTGGAAAGCAACAATGATAAGCTTGCGCTTGTGTACTGCCATGCCAAATTCATCAATAAGGACGGCTCTTCCAATTATTCGGACAGAAGAAACTTTCATGGTAATTGTCTGTATGAGGCTATGGCAGAGAACTGCATAGCCGCTACGTCTCAGTGGATGGTCAAAAAATCAGCACTTTTAGATGTGGGATGTTTTCCGGATGTTCCGTGTAAGCAGGACTCCCAGACAATATTGAGATTGTTAAAGGCAGGATATGAGGTGGATGTTGTTCCCGAAGAACTTTCTCTTTACTACAATGTGACCCATGTTATCAGCGGAGCCAAGGAGCGGAACATTCGTGGCGAAGAGATGTATAGAACTGAGTGCAGAAAACTCTACTATCTCTTAGAAGATTGGCAGATAATGAAGGTTGAGTATAAGTTCGCCGAGCAGTTCTACAGATACTTCTTCCATAATAAGTGGAAAGATAAGATGAAGTATGAACTTGATATTATGAAGAAGCTTGACCCTAAAGCGGCAAGGATTTTCATGTTAAAAGAGATATATCATAAGATAAAGAAGTAATCATTTATGCATCATGTCACCCTAAGGGTGAAAATGACAGGGTTTTAATAATTACATTTTTGGAAGTATTCTTGATTTCATTAAGAAAGAATATATAATAACATTTAAATTTGTGGGTGTATAGAGGAAAACGTATGGCAGGGTTATTCAGACTGAGGGACTTTATAGCAAGACATGCATACGTCAGTCGCGGAAGGTTGCACAGAATTGACAAAAAAATAGAGGACAGAGTCTCTGAGAGAAAAAGCGGGTCGATAGAAAAAATCAGAAAGATATATTGCCCTGCGGAATTTTCGTGTTCGAAAGAAAATATCATGGGTGAGAAGAAGTATAACTTGCAGATTGTTATACCCATGTACAATGTTCAGAAGTACATTATCAGATGCCTGGACTCTGTATTTTCTCAGAAAACCGATTATACTTATAAGGTTATTGTAATAGACGACGGTTCAACCGATTCGGCATCCGTACTTATCAAAGATAAATACAAAGACAAAAATCTGAAAGTCATCATGCAACGTAACAAAGGCACAGCATCTGCCAGAAATGAAGGCATAGCAACTATCGAGGCGGATTATGTAATGTTTGTGGATGCGGACGACATGCTTAAGCCGGGAGCAATTGACTGTTTGCTTAACAAAGCTTATGGGGAGAAAGCATGCGTTGTGGAAGGCGGATATGAGCTTTTCTCAAGAGGATTTCCTTTTCCCGTTTGTCATTTGGACAGAGAGGTTCCGGAACTTTGCGGCAATCTGTGGGGATTTGCCTGGGCCAAGGTATTTAAGGCTGAACTTTTAAAAGATATATGTTTTCCGCAGGGATACTGGTATGAGGACACAGTAGTATCGTACATTTTGTATCCAAGATGTGTTAGGGCATACACAATTAAAGATGTTGTATATAGATATCGCAGGAATCCCAAGGGATTCTCACGCATAAGGGGCAATGATGTTAAGCTTCTTGATTCATTCTGGGTATTGTATTACACGATTAAAGAGATGCAGGCCAGAGGAATCGTAATTACTCAGGGCAAATATGAGGCTATCTTACGTAGTATGATTACTTGCTGTAAGCGCGTAATGTTTATGAATGACGATATTCGTAAAGAGGTACTTTGCGTTTTCTCTGAGTTGGTTGATACCGATTTTGCCAATTTCAGGAGTGAGGATTCAGATCTTTCGATATTTGAGAAGACGGTACGGAATAATGACTATTACAAGTTCCGTAGAATTTTGGTATGCATGAGAGAGTAGATATGAAACGAGCATACATCACGATTCTTTCATCTGACGATTTTGAGCCCGGAGTCAGAGCATTATATAAGGGAATCAGGAAGCATTCGAAGGAAGACTTTTGTGTTCTTGTAAGTGAAGATGTTTCATCATCTGTGGAGGACAAGTTAAGGTCACTTGGAGCTATTGTCACCGTTGAGAAGCCTTTATGCGATTTACAGGATGGGTTGACCGACGTTCAGAAGAACGACCGCTGGGCCAAGACGCTTTTTAAACTGCAGGTTTTCAGGAATCTTGGATATGATAAATTAATATATCTCGACAGTGATCTGCTCATCAGAGATTGTCTTGATGATTTATTTGACAGGCCTTCTTTTTCCGCTGTTTCCGACAAAGATTTTTTTCCACAGTATTCTCGTGGGGGACTCAATGCCGGGGTGATGGTTATAGAACCATCCGATTCGGTATATGAAGGACTGATTGAAGAGGTTTCAAAGGTTGCTGCCACAGGCAAGCCTTTTGGAGACCAGGATGTAATAAACGGCTATCTCCCCAATTGGGATGATGAACCGAATTTACATTTGGACGTGTCTTATAATACGTGCTTTTATGATTCGGAAAGGGTTAACAATCCTAGAGTTGTGCACTTTATTCTGGGTGATAAGCCATGGATGTGCAGTAAGACCAAAAACATGCTAAAGAAGGTAAAATGGGGGCTGTCCGGGAAAAGGAATCAGGTTAAATACCTGAAAGAATATCTGGAATTGCTTACGGAGTAATGTCTAATGGGTGAGTTAATTACTGTCGTAATACCGGTGTATAATGTCAAGCCTTATCTTGAAGAGTGCTTTTTGAGTGTAATCAATCAAAGCTATTCTTGTTTGGATATTGTAGTTATTGATGACGGGTCTACTGATGGCTCCGGAAAGGTCTGTGATGAATGGGGTGAGAAGGATTCTCGTATCAGAGTAATCCATCAGGCTAACAGCGGTCTGAGTGCTGCAAGGAATGCGGGTATTGATGCCGCCGGAGGGCAGTATATTGCCTTTTTGGACAGTGATGACTACTATGAAACAGATACGATAAAGGACCTATATAACTGCGCTCAAAGAAATAACGCAGATATGGTGGTTGGTTGCGGCAGATGGGTGTCAGAGGAAGGCAACCCGTTAGATGAAAGAAGTTATAATGGTTCGGAACGAATATTGTCCAAGGAGGAGTTTTGGGGACTCTTTTGCGACCAGCAAGATTTTGTTGTGGCGTGGTCTAAGTTATACAAGAAAGAGTTGTTTGATACGGTAAGATTTCCGGAGGGGCAGATTAATGAAGACTTCGGTATTGCACGATTTGTTGTAGACAATGCCAATCAAATTGTATATTTGAATAAATCCGTATACAACTATAGGATAAGGCAGGGAAGCATTTTGAGAAGTCCCTTTTCCGAGAAAAATCTTTATCTTATAGGGGAGAGATTAAGTTTAATCGATTACATTTTAAGACAGGACTTTTCGAGACAAGCCCAATACCATTTTTGCAGAAAACAATTTCCGGAAGCCATGGATGAGATTGGTAACGGCTTTAGGTTTTTAAATACTAAAGATATCAGAGTTAAGAGCAAGTTAGAAAACTATTACAAGGAATATAGATTAATCGCCAAAAAAATCTTAATGGGTATAGACGGAAGCGTGACACCGGATTTTTATACAAAATTGTCATTGACGGTGTATCTGTTAAGCAGAAGAGCATATTTCTTCTTGCGTAGATTGAAAAAGAAAGGGTAGCACTATGCGAATAAAGGCAGCCGTAAAGAGAATACTGAGCATTATCTATGAGGCGCAAATTAAGTTTCATAGACAGGCTGTATCCAAGATGACACTTGAAAGCGCTAAAAGAATTGTTGAAGAAGTTTATCGTACCAAAAAGTATGAGTGTAACGGTCAGATATCCGATATAGTTGATTATGAAATCAGCCTCATTATTCCGGTATACAATGGTGAGAAGTATCTTGAGAAGTGTATCGAATCGCTTGTAAATCAGAAGACTGAGCGCAAGTACGAGCTCATTTTCATTAACGACGGTTCTACGGATTCCTCGATGGATATTCTTAAGAAATATGAGTCACTTCCTAACGTTGTAATTCTTTCGCAGGATAACAGCGGAATTTCAAGGACCAGAAACAAAGGCATTGAAGTTTCTAAAGGCAAATACATCGGATTTGTAGACAATGATGACTATGTTTCGGAAGATTATGTAGAGAAAATGATGACTCTTGCAGACAAACTTAATGCAGATGTAATTAAGTGCGGATGCGTAGAGTTTGATTCGGATACAGGTAAGCTTCTCCACGACTTTGGTACTCATGAAGATGCGACATATGAAAACGGTCTTGGTAAGGAATTGCTTAAGTATGACGGCTTCATTTGGGGCGGATGCTACAGAAAAGACTTCTGGGGTAAGACCATTTTCCCTAAGGACTACTGGTATGAAGACATGATTACCAGATTCTTACCTTACAGAAGAGCGCAGAGATTCGGTTATCTCGGCGAGAGCATGTATTATAAGCGTGAACATGCGACTAACTCGGCTAAGAAACTTTGGGTTAGCGGAAACGTTAAATCCCTGGATCAATATTTTCTTACAAAAGAACTGGTCAGAATGAATGATGAGTTAGGTCTGGAAAGAGATGAAGTGCTCTTCAGACTTATTGTCTCCGAATTCGGATTCATGCTCGGACACAGGACCAAGAACCTTAAAAAAAATATTCGCGAGGCTGTATTTGTAATGGCTTCCGAGGAGATTAAGGCATTCCCCGAGAGTTTTGATTTCGACGATATATTCTGCAAGAGCCTCAGAAAGAAAGATTATAAACTTTGGAAGCTGGCTACCTCTTTGAGAGAGACAAGATATTAATATAACTTGTGAGGACCGATATGGGAACGGTATCGATTATAGTTCCGGTATATAATGTATCGGAATACTTGGACAGATGTTTGAAGAGCCTTACAGGGCAGACATATCGGGATGTTGAAATTATAGTGGTTGATGACGGCTCCACGGATGATTCGGGAATGAAATGCGATAGGTGGGCGACGGGAGATAACCGTATCAAGGTAATTCATCAATCCAACAGAGGTCTTTCCGGCGCCAGAAACACAGGGCTTGATGTATCCAAGGGTGAGTACATTCTTTTTGTGGACAGTGACGATTATGTGGACAGTGAGTATGTATCCAAACTATACAACAATGTCATGTGTAATCGTGCCGACATAGCTATTTGCAATTATTTGTTTGTCAATGAAGCGGGCACAGAAATCAATAACGATAACTACTCGCAGTATACATCGAATACTGTCTTTGACGGGACAGACGCACTTTTGCTTTTTGAAAACAAATCGTACAGAACTTTTTTTGATGTAGTATGGAATAAGATATTTAAAAGGGAACTTTTTGACGGAGTCAGATTTCCTGAAGGTGTATCGGTGGTTGAGGATATTACCGTTATGCCTATTCTTTATCATAAAGCGGGAAGAGTCTCGGTTATTTCCGACAGATTGTATTATTACGTATACAGGAATGAGAGCCTTTCTCACGCAAAAAGGACAGAACAAGAAGATTTGGATATTCGTATTCCCATGATGGAACAAAGACTGACTCTTTACCGGGAGTGGGGAATTAAGGAAATCAGTTTGTTACATATTACGCATATGTATTCCATGTACAGAAAGCGTAACGGTAACCATGCCGAACGAATGAAATGCCTTCAGAAGGAATTCAGAAGGGTTTATAATAAAGGGAATTATATCAAAAGAATCAGCTTGTCAAGGCGAGTCAAATTTGCACTTGCTGCGTTTAGCCTTAAATTATATGACAGGATTGCTGATTCAAGATAAAAGGAGAATCGGAATTGAATAAGCTTTATGAGGATGTGTTCGCACTTACCCGTGCCGGCATATGGGGAGATGAGGTATCTCTTTCGGGAGATGCTGACTGGGACGAACTCTTTGAAAAATTGAGAAGGAGCAAGCTCCTTCCGCTTACATACAAGGTTGCATCCAAGCATGCGCTTGAGTGGAATATTCCCGATACGGTGTTAAATATTTGGAAACGCCAGAGTTCTGCCAAAACATTGAATCAGATGTATAAGTTCTCTGAGATTAAGAAAATTATTGCAGAAGGTGATAGCAGAAATCTTAAGCTCATTATGTTTAAAGGAATCGGTGTAGCCACGCTTTATCCCGATCCCAATCAGCGTTATTCGAGCGATGCGGATATACTTGTATATCGTGAGGAACAACCGCAGGCTGTTAAACTGTTAGAGGATTTAGGATATATTTCTACAGAAGAAGGTGCCAAAGAACACGTGCCTGTCTTTGAAAAAAACAGCGGGGTGATGTATTCCAAAATCGAACTTCATGATTGCTTATGGGAGGATTATGAGGGTAAGCAGGCCGAAGTTCTTGAGTCTTTAAAGCTTGATGCCGAAGAATCACTGATAAGAGAAAACTTTATGGGAACAGAGTATTACTCTCTTGGGATAACAGAGCATTTCATTTATCAGATTTTCCACATAGTTAAGCACTTGTTCTTTGAGGGAATAAGCTTAAGATATTTTACCGATATTTCTCTTTTTGCCAATAAGTACAAGGATAAGATAGATTGGCAGAGAGTTATAAAAGCCATGAAACTCCTTCATTACGAAAAGTTTTTGGATTGTATTGCAGAAATCTGTAAAGAGCACCTTAACATGCTTAAGGACATTCCGATTACAGGAAGTGTTACCGAAGAGATGAAGGATCATCTTATAGAGGATGTTCTCGGAGACAAAGATACCAGCGGAAATGTGGACAATTATGAGACCATAAATTTCCTTGAAACATATTTTATGCGTTCAAGCGCGGTTAAGAAATCTAAGTTTCAGCAGAGGAGAAAACAGATACTTCCCCTTCCGTCGGAACTTCACGAGAGATATTCTTATGCGCGTAAGTGCCCGCTTCTTTTGCCGGTGGCATGGGTACACCGTATTTTCTTCTTTGCCGATTACGCCATAAGGGGCAAGAAGAAAGGCAAGAACGGTACGGAAGCTATGAAACAGTCACAGAACAGGCTTGATCTTATGAAAGAGTTTGACCTTATGGATACGGATAAAGACTTAAAAAATAAGAAGGGGAAATAATTGTGGGACGAGTAAAGGAATTATGGAGAGACAGAGATAATCAGATTAAGTATTTTAAGTGGCTGATGTATTATTCCAAGCCTTATGCATTTAAGATATTTCTTCTGATGAGCTTTGATTTGATTATGACCTTCGTATCGCTGTCAATGGTTGCAATATCAAAGATTATCATTGATAAAGCGACTCATGCGACAACGGAAGTTCCGGAAACCAGTTTCATTAATGACATTTTCGGATTTCTGGCAGATGGGGACGGATTTACCACTGCAATTATAGTATATGTGGTACTGACGCTCTCTATGCAGGCATTGGGCATTATCAACGGAATCATGTCCACGATGCTTAATGAAAAATTCGGTTTCGGTATCAGAAAACAGGTATACGAGAAGATTATTCGCTCGCACTGGCTTGATATTAAGAAGTATCATACCGGCGACCTTATGACCAGACTTACTTCGGACGCGGGCGCTATAGCGGACGGTATAGTAAATACCATACCCAATGTAATAAGGCTTATAATTGAGTTGATTGTAGTATTCTTTACTCTGTACAGTTATTCGCATACACTTGCTTTCTTTGCACTTATGGTGGCACCTGTTTCGGCGATTACGTGCTGGTGGCTGGGACGTAAGCTTAAGAAATTGCAGGTTAAGGTACAGGAATCCGAAGCGGCCTATCGTTCTTTCCTTCAGGAGAGTATGGCCAATCTTTTGATTGTTAAGGCTTTCGCCAACGAAAATTATGCAGCGGAGAGACTTACAGACTTAAGAGAAAACAGATTCTATTGGGTATTCAAAAGAACAAAACTCAGTATGGCAAGCTCCACTATCATGGGACTTAGCTTCCAGTTAGGATACATTGCGGCATTTACTTTCGGCGCATTTCAGGTAAGCGCAAGAATTATTACTTATGGTACGATGTCAGTCTTCCTTGCACTTGTTAACAGAGTACAGTCTCCTATAATGGGACTTGCGAAAACTGTTCCTCAGGTGGTATCAATTCTTGCTTCTGCGGGCCGTGTAATTGAGATTCAGAACATTCCCGAAGAGAAGAGCCTTCCTATCGAAATGAAGCGTGAAAATATCGGTGTTAAGGTTAATGACCTTACATTCGGTTATACCGATGAAACGGTATTTGAAAACGTTAATCTTGATATTAAGCCCGGCGAATTTGTAGCTATTATCGGTGAATCGGGTATCGGTAAGACGACTTTGGTACGTATTATTATGTCATTTACCAGTAGCTTGACCGGTAGTGTGGATTTCTACAACGCTTACGGGGAGGGCGTAACTGCTAACTCCGGTACGCGTGAATTTATTGCTTATGTTCCGCAGGGTAACACACTGTTCAGTGGTACTATTAGAGAAAATATCCGTATGGGTAAACTTGATGCTACTGACGAAGAGATGTGGGAGGCTTTGAGACTTGCATCGGGTGAGGAGTTCGTACAAAATCTTCCCGGTGGATTGGACTGTGTAATCGGTGAGCGTGGACACGGTATTTCCGAAGGTCAGGCTCAGCGTATTGCTATCGCCAGAGCTTTTGTAAGAAAGTCGCCTTTCCTTATTCTTGACGAAGCGACATCATCACTTGATGAGAATACTGAATTGCAGGTACTTAAAGGCCTTCAGGCGCTTACTCCCAGACCTACCTGCCTTATTATTACGCACAGAAAGAGCATACTTCCTATCTGTGACAGAGAGATTAAGATTGAGAACAAGAAGACTATCATTACGGAGTAATTATGGTTAAAAAGTGGATTACAAGAGTATTGGTACTGGGCATAGTTGTATTTCTTATGTTTAAGACCAAGGGACTATTTGATGATCTGGCTGACGGAACTTATGCACATGAAGTGCTGAGGGTTGATAACATCTATGGAAAAAGCAGCTCCGGACAAAAATCGGGAGACAATTCGGATGCAGACAAAAATGTAACGGCGGTTTCCGAAGAAGATGTTGCTCCGGAACCCGAGATAGCGTATGAGCCATCGGAGAAAACCGGCGATGACTTTTATCTTGATTTAAGTTATGTAAAAATGTGGGAATCCGGTGAATACGATGAGACAACAGGGGAAAAGGCAGAGCATAGAAGAAGAATGCGCCACCCTGATTTGATTGCTATAGAATGTGCTAAGTATAATATTAATGTCTCGGAGGGATACAAACTTCGTATATGCGAATATGATTCCGAAAACGGTTTTATTCGAAGCATGGAGCTTATCGATGGAAACGTTTACGAACCAAGCCGTGAAGGCGAATTTTTTTCGGTTACATTAATGAAAGACGGAAACGAGAATAGCCTTTCACCCGGACAGTGGGGAAGAGTATTTGAATCGGGAATTGAAGTTATAATTTGTACTGATAAGTGGCAGGATTTTTCGGGTAATGAAGTCGGTAGTCTTATTTTAGCTGAGGAAGGCTCGCAAGTTACAAAGAATCTGTCAGATTATTTACTTGCCGGAAAAGATGATGAATTGGCTGACATTCTTTGGAATAAGCAAATTGTCAATGAACTGTATACATTAACGGCAGAAGAACTGGATAACGGTAACCCTACCTATTATGTCTCTTCTTCTGATGGCGATGATTCCAATTCGGGTCTGACACCCGATTCGCCTAAAAAAAAACTAGATTTCTTTTCGGGAATGTCAAACGTCAATGTTCTCTTAAAATGCGGAGACACATTCCGTATGCCTAAAGGAATCAGTCTCGGCAATAATTGCATATATGCTGCATATGGTCAAGGCACTAGACCGGAAATAAATTTCTACAGGGAACTTGATGTCAAATTTATAGCGTCCGATACAATATCCAATATGTGGGAAGCTGACCTTTCAGCTCTTGATATTGTCACCAATCAAGAGGATAAGAGAAACTGTGATATAGGACAGTTATTGATAGACGGTAAGGTTAATTGGAACCGATATACATGGTACGGTGACGCCGAGTTTGATTCCCATTCTATTGAAGTATTCGGAGAAGGCGTTTGGGCTGTTGATTGGCATAATTCTAAACTCTATTTATATTCTGTGAAAAATCCCAACAATAGTTCAATTGAATATGCGCCTGCTGTAACGGGACTTTACGGAGTGGGAATTAACAATGCCAAGATTAAGGGACTTAAGCTTAAAGGCGCAGGCCATCATGGATGTAATTTACAAAATTGTTCGGATGTAGAGATAAGCAACTGCTATTTTAGTTATATCGGGGGTTCTCTGCATAATCGTGGAAGCCGCTACGGTAATGCTATACAGGTATGGGACAGTGGTACAAATATCAGTGTGCATAACAATTATGCAGCATGGATATACGATACTTGTTTTACGCATCAGGGTTCGAACAATCAGGCGATAGATGAGCATATCCATTTTACTGATAATGTGGGCGCTCATTTCTTTTGGGGTATTGAAGTGTGGGGCGATGAGTACAGTGAAAACCCGTTTAGTGATATTACATATACGGGAAATGTATTGTATGACAATATCGATGTCACCAATCCGGATACTCCTATGTATGTAAAAGGTAATGCCAGACTTTTAGGAACATCTGACAAGGATTATGTTTCGTTCAGGACAGGATATAAATATCATCAGATGTCCGGAATCAGCATTTCTAATTCGGGAACCGGTCAGATCGCTAAGGTTGAGAACAATATTGTGTGGGACTCAAACAGATTTTTGTTACAAGCCAGTAATCCCAGGGGCGAAGATGTTTTTTCGGCCTTAAAGAATAATTTCTTTTACGCAGAAGACATTCTTTCGGGCGCGTGCCTGTTCAGATATAATAATGACGGAAATAAAGAATACTGCGATACACCGCGGTTTGTCGATAGCTCCAATACGTGGAGCGTTCACGTAATCGAAGAAGAATATGATAACAGCAAAGATGAGGAAAGACTTAATGAGGCACTGCTGAGGATTGCGGGAGAAAGCAGCAGATGAATAAATTTATTAAGCTTACAGCTCAAAGAATAATCAGAGTTGTTGGAAGATTAATATATAGAAAACATATCTGGCTTATTTCTGATAGATTCTGGCGTGCGGGTGATAACGGAGAGGCTTTTTTTCGATTTTTGCAATCGAAGCCGGTAAAATCCGTATTTGCGATTTCTGCCTTAAGTAACGACTACGATATGCTAAAAAAAGTGGGGAAAGTGGTTTCTTATAATTCAATAAAGCATAAATTGCTCTTATGTATCGCAGATGTGAGTGCATCTTCTCATGATTGCCACATAGAAGGACATCCGGAGACCCCGCAAGTTTTTTTGTCGCATGGTATTACATTAAGAGATTTTCATGACTATTATAATACAATGAATCATGAGAATTACCATACAATAGTGGTTTCAGAACAGGAAAGGATTGTCCTTACAACGCCACCATATAATTTGAAGCCTGAGCAGGTTCTTCTTACAGGCTTTCCACGATATGATTACTTGATTAATGAGGGTTCTGAGAAGATAGTCACGATAGCGTTCACATGGCGCCATTATCTATGGAATTTACGCAAGGAAGACTTTAAAAAATCAGATTTATATAAAGTATATTCGTCTATTTTTGATAACAAAGAATTGATAAAAATGATTAATTCCTATGGTTATTCTGTCAGGATAAAACTACATCCTGAAATTGAGAAGTTCAGGGATGAGTTTTCTTTGCCTTCAGGAATAACTCTATGGGATGTGAATGTTTCATACAGAGAAATGTAC
Source organism: Lachnospiraceae bacterium (assembly GCA_017544835.1). Lineage (GTDB taxonomy): Bacteria > Bacillota > Clostridia > Lachnospirales > Lachnospiraceae > UBA1258. The sequence goes on from JAFYDI010000072.1 coordinate 14,838, forward strand.
GAGAAATCGAGCCTTATGATAACCGATTATTCTTCCTGTATATATGACTTTGCTTATCTGAAGAAACCGGTTATTTACTATCAGCCTGATTATGAATACATCCTCAATAGCGGAATAGGTCCACAATATGTTTATGATTATAAAGAAAACGGTATGGGAGAAGTAACTTATACGGTTGATGGGTTGAAAGATTGTATTGAAACATACATAAAAACAGATTGTACGATGAAGGCTATTTACAAAGAAAGAGTGAACCGTTTTTTTGCCTATAAGGATAGGAATAATTGCGAGAGAGTTTATGAGGAAATAAATAGATTTTTAAATAAGACAGTATAAATGAACGGAGTAGTTTGTAAGACGGGGGATATTAAAGCTTAATAATGGAATTCATAAAAAAATATTTTTGGGTTTTTTGTGCGACTGTGGCAATTCTGGGCATGGCAGTATTGGCTGTTAAGATATGTGATGGCAACAAAATACCTATCTGGGTTGAAATAGAACAAAACGATAGTGCGGAAAAAATACTTGCGTGGTATGACGCCGAATCAAGTATAAACTATTTCTTTTTACCGGCATATGTCAATAGTGAGAACACAAAGGTTCGCACAGATGGGGACATTTCGATTATGTCAAAAGGCAAAAGTTTGAATGATGGTATTAATCCATTTGCTCTTTTTGAAATCGATAAGGAATATGAAATAGAAACAACCGGATTGCTGAAACATAAGTATAAGGTGGAATTGGTTGTAGCCGATAATACGTCTACCATGTATATCAACACAATTACAGGCTCTATGCGAGAAGTATTTAAGAAAAAGAAGCAAGAAGAACCTGCATCAATGTCTGTGTATACAAGAGAAGGCTTTAAGAACACTCATGTTTCGTCAATGACGATAAATGGTCGCGGAAACTCGACCTGGGAAGAGGACAAAAAGGCTTTTACTTTGAAACTGAACGAAGTAACCCCTATTTTGGACATGGCAGGAAGTTCAAAATGGATTCTTTTAGCGAATGCAAAGGATAAGTCAAATTTAAAAAACAAAATAGTTTATGATTTGGCTAAAAGAGAAGGCCTGCGACTTACTCCTGACAGTGAATATACTGCACTGTATCTTAATGGGGAATTTTATGGACTTTATTTGCTTTGTCAGTCACCTAACACTGTTAATGAATGGGCTGATAACAGTAATGATTTAAGGGTTTGCAAATTTGAAATATCAGGAAGAGTGCAAGCCGCAGAAAATGGCTTTTTGGTAGGCGAAAGAAATGTACCTGTAGAAAGCATATTACCTAAAAAGGTAACGCCGGATAATCTGAGTGTACTTCAAAGAAAAATCGAAGAGGTAGATAAAAAAATTTGCGAGGGTGCTGAAAATCAAATAGATTTAAGCCAATTTATAGATATCGATTCATGGACCAAGAAGTACTTAATTGATGAAATATTTGAAAACTATGACGCCGGAATCTGCAGTGCATATTTCTTTTGGGACGAAGGGTCATTTGATGGGAAAATATATACAGGCCCAATTTGGGACTATGATAATGCTATGGGTAGTTCTTATATCTTAACACAGAATCCCGCCGCAATAATTGCTTCTCATGAATACCGCCGACCTGAACAAATGAGGTATTGGTATCCTGAATTGTGTGGTAACGAGGCATTCTACGAGAAAGTTAAAGATACGTATTCGGAAAGGTTTAGTACAGCGTTAGAATATTTAGCAAACGAGTACATTCCGAATATGTGTGACGAGATTTCTCAAGCAGTCCGATGTGATGAGATACGATGGAAATATGAGTGTGCGTCGGTAGTTGATGAATTGGTGCAATACCTTACAGAGCGTAAATCTTTCTTGGACAGTTATTGGATTAAATGCGACAGATATTGCGCCGTAAGAGGATATGCACCCGAGGCATATAAAGATTATTTTTATGAATATGTTCCATACGGAAAAACAATAAATGATAGTGCTTATGTCTTCTCGTTTTTTAAAGATGATGAATATATACCAGTCATTGAAGAAACTGATGAAGTATTTGATTTGAGTGCAGGAATATATGATGACATAAATCTAGTTTTTGAAAAAAAGAGTTCAAATTTTGTAGAACGGTATAAGTCTGTGCTATATACAGGAGCTTATAAAATGGTTCCGATAACTGTCATTATAATAATTGCATTAACTATAGGCTTGATTATCAGAGAGCGAATTCGGAGGAATGGCGGATGAAAATAGAGGAAAAAGAAAAATACCGTCATGAATTCAAGTACCCTATATCCGCGTCAGAGCTCCGTCTGATAGAGGAAAGAATTTGTGGAATATTGTCCAAGGATGCTCATGTAGGTGAAACAGGAAAATATATTATTTCCAGCCTATATTTTGATGATTACAATGATAAGTGCTTTTACGAAAATGAAAACGGAACAGATCCGCGTGAAAAATTTAGAATAAGGATTTATAATCATAATTCACAACGTATCAGCCTGGAATGTAAACGCAAAGAGAAATCCAAAACACTTAAGAAAGCGTGCTTTTTGACTAAGGAACAGACGGAGCGAATCATAAACGGAGAAGTGCTGTCGATAGACGAGAGTATGCCGCCTTTGCTTAAAAAGTTTATTAATTTACAGATTAGCGATGGACTAAGCCCCAAGGTTATCGTTGAATATGAGAGGATACCATATATTTATAAACTAGGAAATGTTCGAGTGACATTTGATACACATTTATCCTCATCATATGATGTTAAAAAGTTTCTTGAGGCCAATTATATTAAGAGACCTGTAATGCCTTTGGGTATGGAATTATTGGAAGTAAAATACGATGAATTTATGCCAACATATATTTACAGGGTGTTGCAACTTAAAAGCTTAACACAGACGGCATTTTCCAAATACTACTTGTGTAGAAAATATGGATTAAAAAATTTTTAGAATAGGGATGTTTATCGGAGGGATTAAAAATGTATTCAATAAGAGATATTATTAAAAAATCATTTTTGGAAGGCTATTCGGCTACTGATATATCTATTAAGACGGTTGTTGTTTCTTTGTTGATTACTGCCGTGATAGCTTTTTATATTTTCATGTTATATAGAGTTATGTGCAGAAAGACATTTTATTCCAAGACGTTTAATATTTCATTGGTCGGAGTTGCACTAATCACGGCAGCCATAATAGTTACAATTCAGTCAAGTATTGTTGTTTCCCTTGGTATGGTTGGCGCACTTTCAATCGTAAGATTCAGAACGGCAGTTAAAGAACCTATGGACTTAATGTTTTTGTTTTGGTCAATAAGTACAGGTATTATGTGCGGTGCAGGATTTGCTGAGTTCGCAATTGCTTTGGCACTTATCTTGACGTTGGTTGTAGTAATGTTGAATCTTATACCTGTTGCAAAGGCACCGCTGATTTTGATAGTGAATGCGGATAATATTGATAGTGAAAGCAGCATTTTGGAAGCAGTAAGGGAATGCGCTCCGTATTTTCAAGTTAAAGCCAGAAACATGACGGCAGATTCGCTCGATATGACAATAGAAGTAAGGAGTAAACAAGGTTCGGAACTTGTTAGAAGAGTTATGAGTGTTGAAGGAGTTAAGGGCGCTTCGCTACTTGCTCATGACGGAGAAGTAACTTTTTAGTACGATGTAATAATGTAGTGATTTTTACTCAGAATGATTATGAAAGGAGAGGTTTTGTACCTCTTCTTTTTTTGCGGGTGAAACGTTTTTGATATGATTTCGCAACATGGGACGAAAGTACTAACAACGCTGTAAGAATTATTGAATATCGACTTCTACAGGACTAAATTAACAGTATATTAACAGATACTATGAAGTATACTGTAGAAGGAGAAGAAAATGGGAAAACAGGTTAAGAAATTTGGGAAATCTGCCCTTAGTGTATTGCTTGCAGTTTGCCTTGCAATACCTACAAGTTTAGCATTTCCCACCAAGGCTCAGGCCGCGACAAATGGCTTTGTTACACCTGAGGGGTTGTATCTTATCAGTTCCAAAGAGTATGCAATTGCTCCCGGAATTAAAGAGACACAAGTAATAACCAATACCGCAAACGGTAAGGACCAGGAAGCCGGTTATGCCGTAACGGTTGATTTGTCTAATGACACAGTATCTCTGGGCGCCGGCTATGCCAATAATGACGGTACCACATGGGGTATGCAGACAGTCAGAGGACAGGCTTATGCAGCAGAGAAGGCTAATGGCTACAATGTAGTAGCCGCAGTCAATGCAGACTTCTTTAATATGGCAACAGGTGCTCCTCAGGGCGCGCTTGTTATGAATGGTACAGTTTACCACAATTCGAGTAATCCTTATTTTGCAATTCTTAATGACGGCACTGCTGTCATCAGACAGGGTAAGGTTAAGAGCGACGTTAAGGAGGCTGTAGGCGGAAGCGCTATCATACTTGTTGACGGTGAAGTTCCTCAGAATTTCAAAGACGCTTATTATGTACAGAAAGAGCCCCGTACTGCTGTAGGTATTAAGGCAGACGGCTCTGTAGTTCTTTTCGTAGGTGACGGACGTCAGTATCCGTACTCCAACGGTCTTACAATTTTCGAGCTTGCCAACATGATGAAGGCTTTTGGCTGCGTTACAGCTATGAACCTTGACGGTGGCGGTTCCACAACATTTCTTACAGAGAGAGAAGGCAGTGATGACTTAGTATGTCAGAATTCACCTTCAGATGGTGCAGAACGTACTGTTTCATCTTCACTTTTTGTTTATTCTACCGCTAAATCAGACGGTAAATTCAATCACGCAGTATTATTACCCAATAGTGATGCTTATACACCTTATGCAACTGTTAAGTTCACAGCAACAGGTGTAGATGCAGCAGGTGGTCAGGCTCAATTACCCGCAGACGTTACATATGCTCTTGCAAGTGAGTCCGCAGATATGGGTACAATTACCGCTGATGGTTCATTTGCATCTAATGGTACAGAAGGTACTGTAAAGGTTAACCTTTTAAGTGCCGGCGAAGTAGTAGGAACTACAGAAGTAGTTGTTATTGCCCCCGATTCTGTTTCTTTTGCCAATGAAGAAGTCAGCATGGGCTTCTCACAGACAAGCGACCTCGGTCTTACAGTTAAGGCTAATGGCCGTGATATCATTTACAACACAGACGATTTTGTATGGACATTAAGTGACCCTTCAATGGGTACATTCAATGGAAATATCTTTACGTCTTCAGATTCAGCAACTGTTACCGGTACAATTACTTGTGCGTACAAGTACAATACCGCAGTATCAGGAAGTGTAACAGCTATCATCGGTAAGCTTCCTACAGTTGTATGGGACTTTGAAAATCCTGAAGAATATACAGGTCTTTACACTTCCAACTATGGAAGAGGAAGCGTTGAGTCTGTAGAAGTTGTTTCTATAGATGATGATGAGCCTGTTCGTTTCGGTCAGCGTTCACTTAAACTTAATTATAACTTTATCGATTGTGGTGCCGTTACAGAAGGTGCTTGCGTCGGTATGACAGAATCTTATGAAATTCCCGGCGTTCCTACCGGTATCGGCGTATGGGTATATGCTCCCGAAGGAACTGCACCTACTGCCAAGCAGAAGGAGCAGGGTATCAGCGGTTTCTGGCTCAGAGGCTATTTCAATGATGGTTCGGGCAGACAGCAGGCTTTCGATTATACTCTTGAGCCCAAGCAGTGTACCGACGGACAGGAAGCAGGTATCTATTGGGAAGGTTGGAAATACTGTGAAGCGGACCTTACCAAGTACACAGCTCCTTACTCAATTCAGCCCGGTATGACATTCCGTCTTATGTTCGTTAATGGTACTAAGATGGGTACAAGAACCGCAGGCGCGATTTACTTCGATAACCTTCAGTTCGTATACGGTGCTAACGTAGATGATATTGATGCACCTGTAATCGATACTATCAGAGGTAATGATGTTGATATTACCGACGGTATGGTATTTGATACCAACACTATTACATTTACTTCTACATTCCACGATGTAGAGAATAAATACACCAGCGGCATCGATTATGATGTAGTACGTATGTACATCGATGGTGTTAACGTAGTTGAGAATTCCAATTACGTTCTCGATAAGGGCGGTAACAAGTCCTGGTATTACGATGTTGAGCTTGCTAACGGCACTCACTCCGTAAAGATGTTATTAAGAGACGAATTCGGTAATGAAACTACTGAAACTCGTTATTTCACAGTGGATGCTGCAGAGAACGAAGCAACCACAATGACAATAGTTCCTAAGAATGGCTCTGTGCCTACTCTTGGTAAGACATTTGTACTTACACTTACCGCAAGCGATGTAGCAGATATTAAGTCAGCTGAATGCGGTATTAAGTTCGACGATAACTTCAAGGTAAAGAAGGTATCATACGGCAAGGGATTCACCGGTAACTATGAGGTGAAGAATAAAGTTCTTAATATATCTGTAGAAGGTACAGCTACTACAGATAGTAACGTAGTTGCAACAATTACATTTACCGTTCCCAAGACATTAAGTCAGGGAATTGATTTCACATACTATACTACATATGGTTCATTTGAAACTGTTTCAGAATCAGGTAAGTCCAATTCTTTCTCAGTAGCAAATGCCAAGTATGAAGTAATCGCTCCTCTTGTAATTGAAGCAGAAAACTTCGTAGTAGGAAAGAGCGGTAAGATTGTTGTTAAGACATACGAAGGTCAGCCGGTTGCAGGTGCAACCGTTTATAACGTTACAGATGGCTCTGTAGAGCTTGGTGTAACTGATGAGAACGGTGTTCTTGTTACAGACGCTTTCAGCGCAGCTTCAGGTAAATATACCGTAAGTGCAGCACTTGACAAGGATATTTCTTTCAACACCTATGTATATTGCTTGAATTCATCGGCAAGCGATGGTAAGCCTTTCAACGTTCTTTCTCATGCAGCTGTAAATGGTAACACCAGCAAGAGCTTAACATGGGAAGTTAGCAGTACTGACGAAGCAGGCAAGGCATTTGCTAAGATTGCGGTTGCTTCCGAATATGCTAAGAACGGCGAAGATGCATTTAAGCTTTACGAAGGTACTACTGTAGACAGAACGTTTACCGGTTCTAATGCAGCAGGATACACACTTACAAGAATTAATAAAGTATTGGCGACAGACCTTGTTCCCGGAACCAAGTATGTATATTGCGTAGGTGACGGTAATGAGTGGTCTGATGTAAGAGAATTCACGACAGATGCAGTTGATGATAGTGTTAACTTCTTCATAATCGGTGATATTCAGGCTAAGGATCTTACTAATAACAGCACAGTTATCAAGGGCATTTTGAACAAGGGCCTTAACTACTCATTCGGTATGCAGACCGGTGATGCTGTTGATAATGGTGGTTCATATCCTTACTGGGATGAACTTCTTAAGTGCTATGTTGACAATGGTCTCCAGGATATTGACATGGTTCATGTTCTTGGTAACCATGAGTATGAAGGCGATGCTACAGCAGACGCAGCATACGATTATTACAATTTACCTAACAGAGATTACTACTCAGTAGAGTACGATAACGTTTATATTGCAGTAATCAACTACAAGAGCGCTGACAATGATAAGCTTGCAGCTACAGCTCAGTGGCTTATCGAAGACGCTCAGAAGAGCAACGCTCAGTGGAAGATTCTTGCTATGCACCAGCCTCCTTATTACACCAATATCGCAGGCGGTGGCAAGTTCATTAACGAAAACCTTCCTAAGGCAATTGAAGAGGCCGGGATTAACATGGTATTCTCAGGCCATGATCACACTCTTGCAAGAACAATGCCTCTTAAGGGCGGTGAAGTAGACGAAGAGAACGGTGTAGTATACTACATCTGCGGTTCTACAGGAGAGAAGTCCTATGCGGCATTCAATACTCCCGAGTTCCATTTCGCTTACACCAACGATTCATTCGATGCTGTATATACTACAGTTCAGGTAACTGATGAATATATTAAGGTCGTGAACTATGACCTTGACGGTTCTATTCTTGATACATACACAATGGAGAGCGAGTGTGGTAAGAATGGACATGAGTACATCTACGATGGCACCAAGCTTGTGTGCGAGAAATGTCATAAAGAAACAGATGTTAAATCTTACATAGGATTCGCTAAGGATGCAGAGACAGGTAAGAAGATGTATCTCTACCTTGGAACTGTTAAGACAGGCGTTGTTGAAACGTCTGACGGTGAGTATGTATTTGATGAGAACGGACTTGCTATTGATGGCGAGTATACTATCGACAGACTTAAATATGTTCTTGAAGATGGTAAGGTTGTAGATAAGAACGGATTCGTTGAATACGTTTATGAAAAGACACATAAGCATCAGCTTCGCATGTACCTGAACGGCAAGATGGTTCAGGATACAGGATGGTATCAGTACGAAGGAGTATGGTACTATGTTGAAGGAACAAGCGTAGCATGCAAGAACATGGCAATTGACGGAGTTGTTTACTTATTTAATGCAGACGGCTCTCATACAGAAGGAACACTTAAGCTTCGCGGTAAAGTGACAAGATACTATTTTGCCGGAAAGATGCAGACCGGACTCCAGAAGATCAAGGACAACTACTATTTCTTCGATCTTAATGACGGAGCTATGGTAAAGAATAAGGTCATGAAGATAGACGGCTTCAAGTATACCTTTGGACCTAACGGATATGCTACAGAAGTCGAAGAGATTCCTGCAAAGCCTTCCACAGGCTTCTGGTCATATGAAGGAATCACATGTTACTACAAAGACGGTGTAATGGTAGTATCTGACTGGGTAGAGGAAGAAGGAAAGCAGTATTACTTTGATGAAGCCGGACAGATGGTAACAGAAGCATCTGTTATTGACGGATATGTATGTTCGTTCAATGAAGACGGAAGTCTCGCAGAGAAGAAACTCATTAGTGAGTACAGCGGATTCCTTACACTTACAGATGGCACGTTCTACTATGAGAACGGCAGTCGTGTAACCGGTTGGAAGAACGTAGATGGTTCATGGTATTACTTTAACGAGAGTGGCGTCATGAACAGAGGCAATAAGACCATCGGCGGAGTATACTACAAGTTTAATAGTGACGGAAGTCTTGCAGGCGGTACGTTTAAGACTATTAAGAGCGGTACCAGATACTATGTTGCCGGTTCGTATGTTGTAGGCATTTATACAATAGAAGGCAAGGATTACTTCTTCAATTCCAACGGATATCTCGTTAAGAACGGTACGGTAGAGTACATGGATTATATCTACACTACAGACGAAAACGGAATGATAGTTGGCAAAGAGGCTAAGCCTACCAGACCTGCAACAGGCTTCTGGACAGAAGACGGACATACTTATTACTACGTTGAAGATGTGATGGTAACGAGCACTTGGGTAGAGGTAGAAGGCAAACAGTACTACTTTGATGTAAACGGATATATGGTCACCAAGGAGAGCGTTATTGATAATGCACTCTGCACGTTCAACGCAGACGGAAGTCTTGCAACCAGAGAAGAGTTAGGATCTTACAACGGATTCCTTACACTTGAAGGTAATACATACTTCTATGAAAACGGCACAAAGGCAGTAGGTTGGAAGAATATTTCCGATAACTGGTATTACTTCTTTGAAAGCGGTGTCATGAACAGAGGTAATAAGACCATCGATAAGATTTACTACGTCTTCAATGCGGACGGAACACTGGCACATGGTACATGGAAGACCGTAAAAGGTAAGGACAGATACTATGTAGCAGGCGAGAGCGTAAAGGGACTTCAGACAATCGATGGAATCATCAGATACATCGATGGAAACGGAAATAAGGTTACGAATACAACAGTAGTGGTTGATGGAGTAACGTACATTTTCGATGCTGACGGTGTAGGTTCTGTATATGTTGAGGAGCCCGCTCCCGAAGTACCTGAGGAACCCGAAACTCCTGAAGCTCCTGCAGTTGAGGAGAACGGTGAAGAGACCGTATCCGGCAACGAAGAAGCAGAGACAGTTTCTGAGGAATAATCAGGAAAGACAAAGTTAGGCAATTAAATAATTGAACTAAAAAGATTGAAGGAGTGGCAGTTGCTACTCCTTCTTTCTTTTGCTATGTAAAATCATGGAGAATTATATAATTGAAACTTTTTAGTTAGAAATGTATAATAATGGTTTAGAGTATGATAAAATGACCGAGTTTATTAAGAATTGACGAAACTTAATTGTTTAGGAGACCGCTTAGATGGGTAGAACTCAAAAGAGCATTAAGAATATAGCGTACGCTTTTGGTGCGCAAGGAGTGACAACTCTGTTTAACTTTATTACCAAGTCAATAATAGCCAGATTGCTTGGTAACCAAATTGTAGCGTTGAATGGATTGTTTACTGAAATTATTGCATGTCTTTCGCTTGCTGAGTTGGGAATCGGAAGCGCTATAGTATTTAATTTATACAAACCGTTGGCTGAAAATGACCATGAAAAAGTCAGTCAGCTTATGACTTTCTTTAAGCAAGCTTATCGCCTTATTGCTGTAGCTGTTATGGGAATGGGCACTATAGCATGCTTCTTTATCCAATTTATCATTAAAGAAGATATTACATACCCTTTGTGGTACGTTAGAGTCATCTTTATGCTGTTTGTGCTGAATTCAGCATGCTCATATCTGTTTTCATATAAGATATCTTTACTTAATGCTGACCAAAAGGTATACATCTATTCTTTTTACAGTACACTTTTTTATATTGTCAGAACTACAATTAATATAATTGTCTTATTATTGCTCAATAAGTATGGCGATGATTACAGCTATATTTTGTATCTTTCAATATCCATTGTTACAACTTTGATTTCGAACTATTTAATATCAAGACAAGTGGATAAGCGGTATACGTATTTGAAGAACATGCCGCTTCCCAAAGAAGATAAGAAGAACGTATTTGATAACGTTAAAAACATTTTTATAAAGGAATTGTCAGGAAAGATTACTAACTCTACGGACAATATTTTGATCTCAATGTTGGTAAGCACGATAATGGTTGCTCCAAACCAGTTTTATACCACCTTAACCGGCATTTTTATGAATTTGATATTCCAGGTTGAGGCCGGAATCAGGGCAAGCATGGGAAATCTATTTGCGCTGGGCACCGGTAAAGAATGCTCACGCGTAGTAAACAGACTTACATGGGGTTACGCAATCTTTGCGATTTGGGGATGTACAGGATTATATGTATGCTCTGAATCTTTCATCAGAGTGTGGGTAGGTGAGCAGTATTTATATGAGGACAAAATTCTTTTTATAATTTTGATTAATCTGTTTTGTTATATTATCTGCAAACCTATATATACAGCTATGCATGTGAGCGGATTGTTTAAAGAAGGGCGAAACATTTCGATTTTAGGATCTGTAATAAACCTTATTGTATCTATAGTGCTTGGAAAGGCATGGGGTATTATAGGTATATTCCTTGGAACATTTTGTACTTATGTAATTCAGACTATTATGAAGATTTATTACGTATATAAGTTGAAATTTAAATCATCGAGCTGGCCTTACTCACTTAGAATGCTAATGTACAGCGGACTGTTTGCTGCTTGTATGTTTGGGTGTAAGAAATTAACAGATTTCTGTGTTGTGGGGAATAGGATTGAAAATGAAATAGGTAGAGACATTTTACAATTTGTGATAAACGGTGCGGTGTCCACTGTTGTAGTAATTATAGTTACAGTAGTATGTTTTTCCAGAACAGAGGAATTTAAGTACTATATAGGATTAATAACCGGTTATCTGAAGAAGAATAAAGCAAAAGCAAACGATTAAAGAGCTACAACTGTGAGAAGTTGACTTAAATAAAAGCAAGAAAAAGGGGAGAAAGCTTGCTATGGTATCTATTGTCATACCCGTATATAACGTAGACAAATATCTGGAAGACTGCTTTAACAGTGTATTAGGACAGACATATAGGGATATCGAAGTAATAGCTGTTGATGATGGCTCATCTGACAACAGCTCTGCAATTTGCGATGAGTTTGCAAGTCGGGACAACAGAGTTAAGGTTATTCATCAAAAGAACAATGGAGTATCAGTAGCAAGGAATGTAGGATTAGCCAATACAAGCGGTGAGTTCATTTTTTTCGTGGATAGCGATGATGTTATTGAGCCGAATGCGGTAGAGACTCTTTGTAATATTCAGGAAGAAAGTAGCGCTGATTTGGTTATAGGAATGTATTCCTTAATCAATGAAGACGGGTCGCATAGAAAAGATTCGGGTGAATTGTTAATTGAAGGGGAAATTACCGAAAAACAGTTTTGGGAGTACGCCGGAAAGAAATATCTTGCTGTGCTCTTTCCTGTGGCCAAATTGTACAAAAGACATTTGCTTGAGGGGCTTCACTACCCTGAAGGCTTGATTAACGAGGATCAGTATATCTTGCCCGATTTGATTCCGAGATGTAGCAAGATAGTATGCACCAACCGGGTTATTTATCGGTATAGATACAATGAATCCAGTATTATGCGTAAGAAGTTTAACTGGTCGAGAGTGGATACCATTGAGGCATATATCAGGATATTGCAATACATTTCGGGTAAGGGTCTGGAAGATGCCGAGAGAGAATATGCGCAGCTTGGTATGCGGATACTGGCCAAAGCAGACAGATGTCTGGAATTGTCTGCAGAACAGCGCGCCGACCTTAAGGACAAGTATGAGCGGTTCAAAAAAGTTGTAAGGAGTGTACAGCCCAAGTCTATTAAGGAATGCTTTCAGATTTCTTTGTTTTCACATTGTTTCAGATTGTATTCGGCGATTCATAAGTTCAGAGAAAAAGATATAGAACTGTTGTAGATGGCAAAAGGTAAACATCGTGAGAAGTTTACCTTTTGTTTTTTAGATTATACAGTATTTGGGTTAGATTCATATATAGATATGGAAAGTGTAGGAAGAAAAAGAGTTTGCGCCGCTTTTTGCCTGCAATATGCGGCGAAAGCTTTGGGATAATGTCTCCGGAGAATCTGAAAATTTGAGTAAAACTCTCTTTCGCGGTACGGCCACCAAGTGCCTGCCAAGCATAACAAGTATCAGCTATGGCGTTATCGATTTTTTTTAAAGCGAAACTGTAATTGCCTTTTGCGATAAGGTAATCCGCTACCGTAAGCTTAGACTCGGGGACTTTGAGCTTGTCGAGGCTGTATGAACTCCTCACAAGACTGCTATCAGATATAGTCTGTCTATACACCACACAGTCAGACACGAAGATGCGACTGCACTGCGACACAATACTTGGGAGGATGAATTCGTCTTCTGCAAAGCGGACATTCGGGAAACGAAGTGTATCCCAGATTTTTCTTTTGAAAAGCTTGCCCCAGACTGTTACAAAAAGTAAATATGATGCGTCGGGTTCGGCGTATTTCCAGAAGTCGTCTTCGGTGAGAAGGCGATTTTTTATTGCTTCGGGCATGTGGCTTTCGGATACGAGGGCGCCGGTTTCGCTCACGCGTTCGAAGTTGCCGATGACGTAGTCGGCATCGTGAGACTCGATTTCGCGGGCCAATACTTGGAGCGTGTTCTCTATAAGATAATCGTCGCTGTCCAAGAAAAAGATGTAGTCACCGTCGGCATTGGCAAGCCCTGTGTTGCGTGCTGCAGAGAGACCGCGGTTATCCTGATGAATGACCTTAATGTTGGGATGGCTGTCGGCATACGACCGGCAAACTTCAAGGGAATTGTCGGTGCTACCATCATCAACAAGGATGATTTCGGTAGACACACCCGTCTGATTGAGCGCGCTGGTGATGCAGCGGTCAGGTAGGTGGCGCGGTTGTATATGGGGATGATGATAGAAATTAATCCTGTATTCATAGGCAATCTACTTACAAGGCAACGTAATCACAAAGGCACACCCTTTACCCTCTTCACTCTTGCAAATAACCGTTCCGCTTTCTTTTTCCACAACAGCCTTCACGATGGCGAGGCCGAGGCCGGAGCCGGTGGGGGAGCCGGGAGAGCGGGAACTGGAAACGGTGTAGGTGCGGTCGAAGATGTGTGCGAGGGACTCGGCGGGGATACCGCGGCCGTTGTCGGAGACGGTGATAATGGCTTTGCCCGCGCAAGTGCGGCAGGAAAGGGTGATAGTGGTGCCATCACCTGAGTACTTGGCAGCGTTGGTGAAGAGGTTGTCAAGTACGCGGATGGTCTTCTGAACATCTATGTTCACGCGGCAGTCAAGATCCATAGGGATGTCGAGCTGCATATCGTGTGAGTCGTATCTGGAATCGATGACAGCGTCGTAGAAATAGCTCTCGAGAAAGGGAGCAAGGTCAACGTCTTCAAGGTCAAGCGGGCGGGTTTCATCCTCCACGCAGAACAGAAAATACATATCCTGAATGAGGCTCTCAAGGGTAGACACGCGTCTGTCCATGAGGCCGATAGTGCTCTTGATATCTTCGGCAGAGGGGTTCTCAAGCGTCGAAAGAAGATCGAGCGCGCTGCGGATGGCTGTGATGGGAGCACGTAAATCATGAGAGATGTTCGCAAGCATTTCTTTACGTTTGCGCTCGGATTCGGCGAGCTCGTTATTGGTCTTGGAAAGCTCTTTGTTGGCTGCGGAAAGCTTGGCCGTAGTCTTAAGGAGCTTTTTGGATAGGGTTTCGATGGTGTCGGATTCGAATCCGGGATTCTTAAATGTAGTCTTCTGTGCCATTATTTGGACCTTAATATATAACCTTTCGAATAAACGGTTTCGACGATGTTGTCAAGACCGGTGTAGTCTTCCAATTTCTTACGCATGCGGCTCGCGGTAACCATTACGGTACGGCGGTCTGCTTCGGAATAAACGCCAAAGAAAGCGGAGCCGATTTCCTCGAAGGTTACGACGCTGTTTTTTTTGCCTGCTAACATATAAAGAAGCTCGTACTCGCGGTTGGAGAGAGGAATCTCCGTGTCGTTGTAGAACGCTTTATGAGCTACGATATCGATTTTAAGAGGGGGGATGGAAAGAATGTTACTCTGCTCGGGAGCCTTGGCAGTCTTCTTACGAAGCTGTACGGTTACACGAGCCTTAAGCTCCTTGAGGCTGTAGGGCTTCTCGATATAGTCATCGGCGCCGAGCATGAGGCCTTCGACCTTGTCGTCTTCGCTTACGCGGCCGGTCAGGAAAATAACAGGCGCGCCGCCGGATAACTGTTTAATCTTACCGCAGGCTTCAAAGCCGTCGGTGCCGGGCATCATAACGTCGAGCAGTATGCAGTCGGGCTTGAACTCGCCGAGAACTCTGTACGCATCTTCTGCCGATGCGGCAGTGCGAATTAAGAATCCGTCCTGCTCGAAATATTTCTTGTTAACTGCCAATACTTCAGTGTCGTCGTCCACCAAGAGTAATTTCTGCATGTGTTAACCTCCCAAATGAATAGTCCAAACTCCTGTACCCAATTACCATTATATTACAATTAAGTTGTGATAGGAATCAAAATAATATACAATTGTGTCAAAACAGGAGGAATAGAATGTCAGCTATCTGGGGGCATATTGATTATCTGAATAAAGAAAGTTCTGTGGCCACCATGGCGGCGGAATACAGGCGTAAATGCAAACTGGATTCCGTGGATGAAACCGGGTTCAAAAATGCGTTGCTGGGCTTTGGTCTCCAAATCATCAATGAAGAAGACAGGCACGAGAAGGCGCCCTATCTGGCAGACGGCGGTGATACGGCTGTCCTGGCTGATTGTGTGCTCGATAACAGAGAAGAACTGATAGCTGAACTGTGGGGCCTAGAAAAGGGCGCCGAGGCAAAAGAAAGCGATATTCCAAGCGGACTCATAATCGCACGGGCATATGAGAGGTGGGGGGTTGACTTTACGCAGCACCTTCGTGGACTTTTCAGTGTAGCAATTTACAATTTTCGCGACGGTAAACTGTTTCTGTGCGTCGATCAGTGTGCTTGCCGATGCCTGAACTATCATGTGGACGGGGCAGGCTGCACATTCTCGACTTTGCTTTCCCCCATAAAGCAGGCGGTGCCGGAAATTGCTGAGAATGAAGACTATATCACGGATTTTCTGTGCATACCGGGTCTTCTTCCGAATATTACAGCAACAGAAACTCCTCTTAAAGATGTATACCTCGTGGAAGCCGGCTGCAGTGTGCTGATAGATACCAAGGAGCCGGGGAAGGCACCGGTTATTACGCGTTACTATAAGCCTGAGACCATCAGGGTCTCCCGCAACATAGGCGCAGTGCGCGCGCAGTTTCTTGAAGCATATGGCAAGGCCGTGAAATCTGCTGTCAGAACCGACGGCAAAGTTGCCATGGCTTTAAGCGGCGGCTTTGATTCATCATCGGTGGCGGCTCTGGCCGCAACGGAACTGGCACAAGCAGGCAAGAAGCTTAATTCCTATACTTATGTTCCTTTCTACAAAGAAGAAGTTCGTGCAGAGAACCCGTCTTATTTTATCACGGACGAATCTGAAGACGTTAAGGCTATTGCGGCTATGTATCCCAATATCGAGACTCATTTCGAGGACGATGGCGGCGAGGACTTTACAGTTTCTTTGGACGAGCTCATTGACGTGATGGAAGTTCCTTTTAAGGCGTTTGTAAATCTTCACACTCTTCTTAACATATACAAAAAATCCGCCGCTTCGGGCGCCAAGGTTTTTTTGAATGGGCAGTGCGGCAACGCATCGATTTCTTTTGGTGATATTGACAGCGCAGCGTACCATCTGCACCGCAAGAAACGGTTTCTTTCGTGCAAGCGCTATTTCAAAAACTTCTGTAAGCTTGTCGGTCGTGATGCCAATGCGGAATATCGGGACTTCATAGAATATATTAAAGCCGAGGCGGTCACAGGCAGCGAGGAGATTTCCTATAAAGATATGATGTCTCCTTTTATTACATCCGAGGCCAAAGAACAATACGACCTTTATAAACGTGCCGGCATATTCATACACGCCCTTGAGCGCGGCTCGGTCACGCTAAAAGAAGACTACGTCGACGTGCTATATTCACCCGTTTCATACGCATACATCGGTGCTATGGAGACTAAGCTCGGTCTGCATACCGGAATGATTATCAGAGATGCCACGAGAGATGTGGACGTTTTGAACTTCTGCAACTCTGTGCCATTTGAGTTCTTTGCATATGCAGGAACTCCGCGCTACCTTATCAGAGGCTTCATGAAGGACCTGCTTCCGAATCGAATTCTGTACCCGATTCTTAAAAGCGGTCAGCAGAGTACCGACTGGATTCACAGGCTCAATGCCCACCGCGAAAGAGCTCTGAAATTGTTAAATGAGACGATGGAGGAACTTGGTGAGAGTGATTCTTTGGCAGTAAAGAGATGCCTTAATGACGAATGTGTCAGAGAATTCTTAAAAGAACATCAAACTTTTGATAAAGACAAAGAAGATGTCTACACCTACCTATTTATAGCGACAATTTGGGTAAAGTATTTAACAAATTCAGAAAGCTAAACTGGGACTTTGGTACTAAATCTAACAAAGTTGTTAGAAGTACTTTACAAATCATCTTTTTGTCAATACAATCACTCTTCGTTGAATCAATTGATTTTGAAAGGAAGAGAAGATTAGATGAAGAAGTGGAACACACCTGTAATTGAAGTATTAGAAGTAGCTGAAACCGAGCACGAATTCAGATTCCAGTTCAGCAAAGACGGCGGATACCTTGGAGACGGAAAGATTTCCGGCTGGTTTGGCAAGAAGACCACAACCGTTACTCCCGAACCTACACCCGCAGCTCCTGTAATTCCTGAAGTTGAAGACGTTGTAGATTTAGTATCATAATTTTTAACTGAATGAAGATGAGTAAGCCCGGTTCGAGTTGTCGAATCGGGTTTTCTTTTTCCGCAAGATAAGTGAATGCGGGTAAGATTTGATTCGACAAAGGCGGGCTGCTGAGTTATACTAATATGAGGTTAGTATCATCATAAGAAACAGAGGCAACAATGTCATACACAGCAATGTATCGTAAGTTCAGACCGGCTAGGTTTGAAGATGTTAAGGGTCAGGACCATATTGTTACGACTCTTAAGAATCAGATTAAGTCCGACAGGATAGGTCATGCCTATCTTTTTTGCGGTACAAGAGGAACCGGTAAGACTTCGGTGGCTAAGCTTTTTGCGAAGGCCATTAATTGCGAGAACCGTAACGGCGAGGACCCTTGCATGGAGTGTGCGTCCTGTCAGGCGATTCAGTCCGGTGCGAGCATGAATGTGGTAGAGATTGACGCGGCTTCCAATAACGGTGTCGACAACATCCGTCAGATTGTGGAGGAAGTTCAGTATCCGCCGACTGAAGGCCGTTTTAAGGTATATATCATCGACGAGGTTCACATGCTTTCGATTGGCGCGTTTAATGCGCTTCTAAAGACCTTGGAAGAGCCTCCGTCATATGTGGTGTTTATTCTTGCGACAACGGAAGTTCATAAGCTTCCGGTCACGATTCTTTCCCGTTGCCAGCGCTACGATTTTAAGAGAATAAGCGTAGACGACATAGCTGCCAGAATTGAGGAACTTCTCGGAATCGAGGGGCTTGAGGCTGAGAGTGATGCTGTGAGATATGTGGCTAAGGCGGCCGATGGTTCGATGCGTGATGCGCTCAGTTTACTGGATCAGTGTCTGGCATTTAATTTCGGCAAGAAGCTTACTTATCAGATGGTGCTTGACGTATTGGGTGCCGTTGACAGTACAGTATACAGTAATATGGTGCGCGCGATTATCGCGGGCGATGTTTATACGTCGATTAAGCTTTTGGAAGATGCGGTGATGGAGGGGCGCGAGATATCACAGTTTGTCAGCGACTTAACCTGGTATCTTCGCAATCTGCTGCTTGCCAAGACTTCGGATGATATGTCGATTATCGCCGATATGTCCCGCGAGGCGCTGGAACGATTGGTGGACGAGGCGAGACTTGTTCCGACTGAATCGATTATCAGATATATTCGTGTATTCAGCGAGCTTACCAATCAGATCAGATATGCGTCCAACAAGCGAGTGCTTACGGAGATTGCGGTTGTTAAGCTTTGCAAGCCCGAGACCGAGGCTAAGGTTGATTCGGTTATTCCGCGAATTGCAAGTCTCGAAGACAAGATTGAAAATGGTGTTATAATGAGTGGAGCCGGCTCGGCCCCGGTCGGCGCTTCAGCGAGTGGCGACGGTGCAGACAGCAAGCCTAAGCCCAAGCCCGCGGCACTTCCCAAGTCAGTTCCCGATGACATCAAGTCCGTAGTGGAGAACTGGCGCAAGATTCTTGGTACTGTGGATATCTCCCACAGAATGTTTGCCAAGAACGCGAAGCCTTCACTTGGCGCGGGAGGAGAGCTTCTTTTGGTATTCTCCAAGGAAGCGTGCAGGGCGCATTTTGAGTGTTCCGAAGATACTACCAAGGCTCATGCCGAACAGAATATGCAGGACCTTAAGAACACCATAGAGCAGATAGTGGGCAAGGAAATCGAGATTAAGACGGTTCTTGCCGAAGATGAAGTACATTATGAAACTGACTATCCGGACCTTACGAAGATGTTTAACGGAATGACGGTGGTTGAAGAGGATTAATTATATTGAGGCAGTCAGGCTTCTTTGACTGCGAAAAAATGCTAGGAGGATTTTTAAATGGCAAAGAGAGGCGGATTTCCCGGCGGTATGCCCGGTAATATGAATAATTTGATGAAGCAGGCTCAGCGCATGCAGCGTCAGATGGAAGAAAGCCAGAAGGAAATGGAGACCAAGGAGTTTACAGCCAAGGCCGGCGGCGGTGCTGTAAGCGTTACCGTTACAGGTAAGAAGGAAGTTAAAGAAGTTATTATCGACAAGGAAGTTGTGGATCCCGATGATGTAGAAATGCTTCAGGATCTTATTGTTGCGGCTGTTAACGAAGCTTTAAAGCAGGCTGAGGATGCAAGTTCAGAGCTTATGGGCAAGATGGCAGGCGGTCTCGGCGGACTTGGAGGATTCGGATTTTAATGAATCTTTACGGGGGCGAGGTTAACAAGCTTATAGAGGAACTTTCATCTCTTCCGGGAATAGGGAGCAAGTCTGCCCAAAGGCTTGCTTTTCATTTGATTGGCTTACCCGAGGAAAAAGTTGAGAGGATTGCGGGTGCGATGGTTAATGCGCGTAAGAATGTGCGTTACTGCAGCTGTTGCTATACTCTGACCGATTCGGAGGTGTGCCCGATTTGTAAGAATCCGAAGAGGGATAAGTCAGTGATTATGGTGGTGGAGACCCCACGTGACCTTGCGGCTTACGAGAAGACGGGCCGATACGAGGGCGTATATCATGTGCTCCACGGAGCGATTTCTCCGATGCTTGGAATCGGGCCCAATGACATTAAGCTTAAGGAACTTATTAAGCGCCTTGAGGGTGATGTTAAGGAAGTTATCATTGCTACCAATTCAAGCTTAGAGGGTGAGACGACTGCCATGTACATCAGCAAGCTTATTAAGCCTACGGGTATCAAAGTATCAAGGATTGCAAGCGGCGTTCCCGTGGGCGGCGACCTTGAATACATCGACGAAGTGACTTTACTCCGCGCGCTTGAGGGACGCGTGGAATTATAAAACATATAGGGAGACAAGTGTTATGAGCAAAAGACTTTTCGGTACTACCAAAAAGGGCGAGGAAGTATACGCTTTCGAGCTTAAGAATCCCAAGGGAATGAGCGCTGAGGTTATTAACTACGGTGCCATTCTTACAAAGCTTTGCGTGCCCGACAAGAGCGGGGTGGTTAAGGACGTGGTTCTTGGATTTGACGATGTGGCTTCTTATGAAGTGAACGCAAGCTTCTTTGGCGCGGTTATTGCACCCAGTGCCAACAGAATCGGCGGCGCAACCTTCAAGATTGACGGTGTTGAGTATAAGGCTGCTGTTAACGACGGCCCCAACAACCTTCACAGCGATTACAATCTCGGCAGCCATAAGAGAGTTTGGGATTACGAAGAAAAAGAAAACGGCGTGAAATTTTCTTTGGCCATGGGCGACATGGATATGGGCTTCCCGGGCAACAAGAAGTTCACGATTACCTATACGCTTACAGAGGACAATGAAATTGTTCTTGAATATACAGGCGAGAGCGACAAGAAGACGATTATCAACCCTACCAATCATTCCTACTTCAATCTTTCCGGACATGATTGCGGCAAGCTGATTATTGACGATGTTCTGACTCTTAACGCTTCCTGCTATACACCTATCGTTCCCGGTGCGATTCCTACCGGTGAGATTGCTTCGGTGTCCGGCACGGTTATGGACTTTACCAAGGGTCGCAGAATTGCCGATGATATTGATACAAAGTTTGATCAGCTTGTTATGACCGGCGGATACGACCACAACTTTGTAATTGACGGATATGATAAGACTGTCAGAAAGATTGCGACGGTTGAGGATAAAGAGTCGGGACGCGTGATGGAGGTTTACTCAGACCTTCCCGGAGTGCAGTTCTATGCAGGTAACGCGATTGCACCTCAGACAGGTAAGGGCGGCGCTAAGTATTCAAAGCGTATGGGACTCTGCCTTGAGACTCAGTTCTTCCCCGACAGCATCAACAAGCCCAATTTCCCTTCATGCGTATTCGGCGGCGCAGACAAGTACGCATCCAAGACTGTATACAAGTTTAAGTAAGCGGGAATAGTAAAAGGGAAGATTTTTCATGGGACAGAATTCTAACACGATTCAGTTTCCCGGCGCGAGGAGTACTCCTAAGGTCGATGAAGAGGCCAGACACAAGATACGTAAACACAGGCTTGCCCGCGTTTATACGATTGGTCTTATAGTCGTTCTTTTGGCGTCGGTGCTGATTGGATATTTTATATATGAAAGAAGCAGAATATTTGATTCTATGGAGATTTCCTCAAGCATTAAGAGGGATAGCATAGACGGCACGAAGATTTTGGAATTCGCGGGAAGTGTGCTGACCTTTAGTAAGGATGGCGCAAGCGCGATGGATTCCACCGGCAAGCTACTCTGGAATCAGACTTTCGATATGCAGAATCCTATGATTTCTGTGTGCGGAGGTATGGCTGCTTTTGCCGATTACGGTGGCAGCAGGATTTATCTGCAGAATGCCAACGGGGAGACCGGCGTAGTGGACACGGATAAGCCTGTTCGCAAAATAACGGTTTCCGCCAACGGCTATGTTGCGGCTGTGCTCGAGGATTTGGATGTTACATGGATTTACATGTACGACTCAAACGGAACCGTTGTGGCATATTTCCGTACCACGATGGAGAAGAGCGGATATCCCATAGATATTGATTTGTCACCTGATGCCGAGATGATTTGTGTGTCGTATTATTACATCGATTGTAATGATTTAAAGAGCAGTGTGGCTTTTTATAATTTCGGTCCGGTGGGACAAAACAGTATTGACAATTATGTCAGCGGATTTAACTATACGGGAGACATGATTCCGTATGTTGAGTTTCTGGACACGGAGACGGCGGTTGCGATTTCGGATGCGCGTATAAGCGTGTTTGCCGGAGCACACAAGCCGGTGAGTGTGTCGGAGATGTTTATTAATGACGAAGTGCTGTCGGTTTTTGCCGGAACAGATGCTTTTGCTGCGATATACAGCAATCAGGCGAACGGCTCCAAGTACCGTCTGGAAGTTTATGACAAAGAAGGCAAGAAGACCTGCGAGAAGGCATTCGACTTCGATTATTCCAATGTGACTTTCGGAAACGGTTGCGTGATTTTATACGGTGATACATCGGTTTATGTGGGGACATATGCAGGCAAGCTTAAGTTCGAGGGAGAGTATTCGAAGCCCGTTCTTTTGCTGGTGCCGGACAAAGCTTCATATAAATATACAATAGTGACTGACGATACTATCGATGCCGTAGAGCTTCGTTAAAGGGAGGATTTGAAGATGGATAGTAATTGGTTTTTGGTAAACGTACCGTTTTTTATTCTGGTGATTTTCTTAATTATTAAGCTTATTGTCGGAGTTAAGCGCGGTGCGGTTAAGGAACTTTGCTCGTTTGTGTCTGCGATTATTGCGGCGGTTGTGGTGCTTTTGATTGGATTCGCAATCAGAAAGTATATCGATCAGGACAGAATTATATTTATAGTAACGTTGTTATTGCTGTTCTTAATGATTACGATTTACAGAATTTTGAGCTTGTTCTTTACGACACTTAAGATTATCGCCAAGCTTCCCGGAGTGAGCGCGGTTAATAAGGTTCTCAGTATTCCTGTGGTAATCTGTGAAGTAGTGATTGTTACATGGACTGTGTACTGCGTTGTTATGGTGTTCGACCAGGGTGCTTTTGCCAAGTGCATATTTGATTGCGTGCAGGCTAACCCGATTATGAAGTTTCTGTACGAGTACAATTACATGTATGCGATTGTGGCCAAGTTCAGCCATACGCTTGCTGCGATTGATATTTGGAAATATATAGGTATGTAAGAGATTCGGTGAGCCGTTGCGAGTGATGCAGCGGCTTGCTGTGAATAGGGGGTTAGATGAGATATCCTGAGTTTTTACCTGATAATGGAAGAATCGGTTTGATAGCACCTTCTTTTGGCTGCACGAGAGCTGAGGATCTGGCGCAGTTAGATTCTGCTGTGTCGAGGCTTGAGTCGATGGGCTGCAGCGTTGTTGAGGGGCCTAATTGTCGCCTTACTGTGGGCATTGGCAAAAGCAATACGCCCGAGAAGTGCGCCGAGGAGATTAATGACTTCTTTATTAATAAGGATGTAGATGCGATTATTTCGTGCGGTGGCGGTGAGCTGATGTGCGAGGATTTGCCGTTTGTAGACTTTGAGGAAATCGCGCGGGCTCGTGCCAAGTGGTATAGCGGATATTCGGACAATACGAATCTGACCTTTCTTTTGCCGACACTGTGTGATACGGCTGCGATTTATGGGCCGGGGATTAAGCCTTTCGGTATGAGACCTTGGCATGCTTGCGTTGAGGATACGTGGGGGCTTTTGAAGGGCGAGAAGCTTGAGTTTAAGAATTACGATGGTTGGGAAAACCGAACGCAGTCGGAGGAGGTTCCGGAGGGGGTTACACCGGATTATCTGGCTCCTTACAATATTAATATGCCCTATGAGCAGACGATTGTGGGGGGAGATAGGGTTTCTTTTGCCGGAAGATTGATAGGAGGGTGCACCGATTGTCTGGTGAATTTGTGCGGAACCCGGTTTGATAAGGTCGCGGAGTTTGTCGAGAAATATCGGGAGGACGGGATTATCTGGTTCCTTGAGTCGTGCGATTTGAATCCCATGGGAGTAAGGCGCGCGCTGTGGCAGATGGAGCAGGCCGGATGGTTTAAATATGTGAAGGGCTTTTTAATAGGAAGACCGTTACATTATTTTGATGACTTCGGTGGATTTACATGTCGTGATGCGGCTGTCGGAATACTTGAGAAATACGGAGTGCCGGTGGTGCTTGACATTGACTTGGGACACCTCTCGCCTAGGCTTCCGATAGTGAGCGGGGCAGTGGCTGAGGTAGAGGCTTCGGGTAATGAATTAAGGCTTCGAACCATACTAAAATAATTCCTTAAAATTTTGTCAAAAAAGTGGCTCAAATCTGTTGACATTGGGCTCAAATAATGGTAAATTAGAATTCCACCGCGCGACGGTGGAATTTTTCTGTAATTAAAGTAAGTTCGGTTTTAAAAACTTTCTTTAAAAAAGAAAAAATAATGCTTGACGAAAGTCGTAACGAGTGCTAATATATCAACGTTGCGACGAAAACAGAGCAACACAGAACCTTGACAATCAAACAACAATGCAACCCTGAAAATCTTTGAGATTATTCAGAAGTGTGAAAGCGAACACACTATAAAAAAATACGACCCAAAAGA
>JAFYDI010000073.1 GCA_017544835.1 Lachnospiraceae bacterium
ACTTCGACGATGCTCAGCGTCAGGCTACCAAGGATGCAGGTAAGATTGCAGGTCTTGATGTTAAGCGTATCATCAACGAGCCTACAGCAGCAGCACTTGCTTACGGCCTTGACAATGAAAAAGAACAGAAGATTATGGTATACGACTTAGGCGGCGGTACATTCGATGTATCCATCATCGACATCGGTGACGGCGTTATCGAAGTTCTTGCTACCAACGGTGATACACACCTCGGCGGTGATGACTTTGATAACAAGATTACAGACTGGATGCTTTCCGAGTTCAAGAAGGCTGAAGGTATCGACCTTTCCAACGATAAGATGGCTCTTCAGAGATTAAAGGAAGCAGCAGAAAAGGCCAAAAAGGAACTTTCTTCCGCTACCACCACCAATATCAACCTTCCTTTCATCACTGCTACAAGCGAAGGTCCCAAGCACTTTGATATGAACTTAACACGTGCTAAGTTCGATGAACTTACACACGACTTAGTAGAAAGAACAGCTATTCCTGTTCAGAACGCTATGAAGGACGCAGGTCTTACCAATTCAGACATCGGCAAGGTTCTCCTTGTAGGTGGTTCCACACGTATCCCTGCAGTTCAGGACAAGGTTAAACAGTTAACCGGTCACGAGCCTTCCAAGTCTCTTAACCCCGATGAATGCGTAGCAATCGGTGCTTCCATCCAGGGCGGTAAGCTTGCAGGTGAAGCAGGCGTTACAGATATCCTTCTTTTGGATGTAACACCCCTTTCACTTTCCATCGAGACCATGGGCGGTATCGCTACCAGACTTATCGAAAGAAATACTACCATTCCTACCAAGAAGAGCCAGATCTTCTCAACCGCAGCCGACAATCAGACCGCAGTTGATATTAACGTAGTACAGGGTGAGCGTCAGTTTGCCCGCGACAATAAATCCCTCGGACAGTTCAGACTCGACGGTATCCCTCCGGCAATGAGAGGTGTTCCTCAGATCGAAGTTACCTTCGATATCGATGCCAACGGTATTGTTAACGTATCCGCAAAAGACCTCGGCACCGGCAAGGAACAGCACATCACCATTACCGCAGGTTCATCCATGAGCGATGAAGAAATCGACAAGGCTGTCAAGGAAGCCGCTGAATTCGAAGCACAGGACAAGAAGCGTAAGGAAGCAATCGATACCCGTAACGATGCAGACTCCTTCGTATTCCAGACTGAAAAGGCATTAGGCGAAGTAGGCGACAAGATTTCCGACAGCGAGAAGTCAGGCGTTCAGGCAGACCTTGATGCAGTCAAGAAGATTCTTGAAGACACCAAGGACAGAGAAATGTCCGACAGCGAACTTGATGAACTCAAGGCAGCCAAAGAAAAACTTATGAACAGCGCACAGTCTCTCTTCACCAAGATGTATGAGAATATGCAGCAGGCTCAGGGCGCAGCAGGCCCTCAGGCAGCAGGTCCCGACATGGGCGGCGCTTCTTATCAGGAAGCTCCTAACCAGGGCGGTGCAGCCGACGATGTAGTTGACGGTGACTACAGAGAAGTATAAAGAATAAACTTTAAGAGGGGCGGGAGTTACTCTCGCCCCGCTTTTGAGGTTAATATAAACTATGGCAGAACAAAAACGAGACTATTACGAGGTACTCGGAGTCGACAAAAATGCCGACGACGATGCCCTTAAAAAAGCATACAGACAGCTCGCCAAGAAGTACCACCCCGACGTAAACCCCGGCAACAAAGAAGCCGAGGCCAAGTTCAAGGAGGCTTCCGAAGCCTATGCCGTATTAAGCGACCCCGAAAAGCGCAGACAGTACGACCAGTTCGGACATGCAGCTTTTGACGGAAGCGGCGGTGCAGGCGGATTCGGAGGATTCGACTTCAGCGGTGCCGACTTCTCCGATATATTCGGCGATATATTCGGTGATTTCTTTGGCGGTGCAAGATCCCGCGGCGGTTCCAGAAGCAACAGCCCCATGAAGGGCGCCAACCTTCGTACCAGCGTACGTATTACCTTCGAAGAGGCAGTATTCGGCGTAGAGAAGGAGCTTGATCTTAACCTTAAGGACGAGTGTAAGACTTGTCACGGAACAGGAGCCAAGCCCGGTACTACCAAGGAGACCTGTACGAAGTGTAAAGGTCAGGGACAGATTGTATATACGTCACAGTCTTTCTTTGGCACTGTAAGAAACGTTCAGGTATGTCCCGACTGTAAAGGTTCAGGTAAGATTGTACGTGAGAAATGTCCCGATTGCGGCGGTACAGGCTATGTATCAAGCCGTAAGAAGATCGCTGTATCCATTCCCGCAGGTATCGACAACGGACAGTGCGTACGTATTCCCGGCAAGGGTGAGCCCGGTACCAACGGCGGCGAGAGAGGCGATTTGCTGGTAGAAGTAATTGTGGCAAGTCATCCTATCTTCCAGAGGCAGGATACCAATATTTACTCTACCGTTCCGATTTCTTTTGCAGTTGCTGCACTCGGCGGTGAGGTACTTATCGATACTGTTGACGGACGCGTGGCTTACGAGGTTAAGCCCGGCACCCAGACCGACACCAGAGTACGTCTTAAGGGCAAGGGTGTACCTTCGCTCAGATACAGAGACGTGCGCGGCGACCACTACGTAACGCTTGTGGTTCAGACTCCCGACAAGCTTTCCAAGGAAGCCAAGGACTTGCTTAAGCAGTTCGATGCTCTTACAGGCGATTCACTTAACGCAGTCAAGAACGCCGGAACCTCTTCCAAGGATTCGGATGATTTTAAGAAGAAAAAATTCTGGAAATAAACCTAACCCTTCGGGTATGTGCCCGGAGGGTTTTCTTTGTTATAGTAAAAAGAAAGATATTATTACATTTTGCGGGCCTTTTTGATATTGACTACATGCGCTTAATTTGGTAGATTAGCAAGTATTATGAGAAGTTTTTTTAAGAGATTTATCGGTGATAAAAAGTTTTATATGATGGTACTGGCGGTTGCGGTACCGATTATTATTCAGAACGGAATCAGTAATTTCGTCAACATGCTTGATAACATAATGGTGGGACAGGTAGGTACCGAGCAGATGTCCGGTGTCGCTATCGTTAACCAGCTTATGTTTATATTCAATCTGGCGCTTTTCGGAGCCATCTCTGGCCCCGGTATCTTTACCGCTCAGTACGTAGGCCAGAAGAACAATGAAGGCGTAAGATATACTGTCCGCTTTAAGATCATTATCGTGGCGCTTATCAGCCTTGGAGGAATTTTACTTTTCCACTATTTTGACGAGCCTTTTATAAGAATTTATCTTACGGATAACGGACAGGGTCTCGACCTTGAAGCTACTTTGGGTTATGCGCGTGAGTATCTTAAAGTAATGGTTATCGGCCTTGCACCTTTTGCCGTTGCATGCGCTTATGCAGGTACATTAAGAGAAGCGGGCGAGACTAAGATTCCCATGTATGCCAGCCTTGTGGCCGTGTTTACGAATCTTATTCTTAACTATGTGCTGATTTTCGGTCACTTCGGCGCTCCCAAGATGGGCGTTGTGGGTGCGGCGGTAGCTACCGTTATTTCGCGATTCCTTGAGATGTCCATATTGGTGATTTGGGCTCATACACATACGGAGCGCGCGCCCTATATGGTGGGCGTATACTCAGGCTTCAAGATTCCGCGCGAACTTGTGTTTAAGATTATTAAGACGGGTATGCCGTTATTTATCAATGAGTTTCTTTGGTCACTTGGAATGTCCATGCTTACGCAGTGCTATTCCACGAGGGGACTGGAGGTCATTGCGGCGTTTAACATTTCCAACACTATTGTGAACCTGTTTAATATCGTGCTCTTCACCATGGGTAACGTCGTTGCGATTATCATCGGACAGATTCTCGGCTCCGGTAATACCGACGAGGTCGTAGATACGGATAACAAACTGATAGCCGTGGCAATAATGGCTTCGGCAGTGATGGGCGTACTCCTTGCAATCTTTGCACCGTTATTCCCGAAGCTTTACAACACGACGGACGACATACGCTCGATGGCGGTTACGTTTATGCGAATCGCTTCGGTGTTCATGCCGATTAACGCGTACCTTAACGCCGCATACTTTACACTTAGGTCGGGCGGCAAGACGGTTATCACGTTCCTGTTTGACTCAGTATATTTGTGGTGCTTATGCTGGCCTGTGGCTTTTGTTTTGAGCCGTTTTACACCACTCAGCATCATTCCGCTTTACTGCATCGTCCTTTACCTTGACTTTGTAAAGGTTATCATCGGATACATTCTTTTGAAAAAGAAAGTGTGGATTCAGGACCTTGTAGCATAATAATCATACACGTATACATACGCAAAACGCCTTGGGTTTCCGAGGCGTTTTATGTTATAATTCTTCTTGGAAAAGGAGAGATTATATGATTTCTTTTAAATGCTCCAACTGTGGCGGTGAGATGACAATTTCCCACGCCGGAGAATTGATGTGCCCGTACTGCGGCACCAAGCACAATTTCAGTGATAAGGAGCTTGAAGGCTACAAGGTATTTCGTCATCGAATGCTTGAATATCTTGCTGCGGTTGCCGAGAAAAGGGCTAAGGCTTCGGATTTTGACTATCTGTGGACCAATTCTGCCGAGATTCTTTTTAAGACTATAGGTGATGAAGATATTACCGTGAATTACATCTATGAGTATACCGACGGAGGAATTACCAGTTATGTAGCAAGAGAAAGCGTGGTCATTCTTTTTCCTAAGGAGCATGCGCATTTGGCGGATGTTGCCAGAAGCGGGGCATCGAATGTTACGGCGCCCAAGGCCGATATGAAGAATCTTTTGCAGTATGTTCCTACGACAAAGGGAATATTTAAATTGCAGGACGGAGGCGTTCTCTGGGTAATTTCCAAGGACGAGGGAATGTTCCCGCTTGGATTGTTCGGCAATCTTGATTATCAGGATGTGGCGTGGATTGTATCGCGACTTGAGAATCTTGCATGTCTATTTGAGTTTAGCGGAATTGTACATGGCGATATAAGTCCGGATACGGTATATATCAATCCTGCGACGCACGAGGCGGCTATACTGGGCGGCTGGTGGAAATCACACGGGACCGGCAGCGTCAGGACTACGGACCTTAAAGAAATCAGAGATACTGCGCATAAGCTTATAGGAGATGCGTTCCCGAGCATACCTAAGATGTTTAAGGAGTTTATTTCGGGGTCGTCCAAGGCAGATGCTTTTGCCGATTTCGAATACTGGGACGAAGTGATTGAGAAAGGCCTCGGCGGCAGGCATTTTCATAAATTTGGTAAATAAGGAGAGATATTATGGGATTTGGTAGTTACAGAAGCTCTGACTGGAGCAAGTTAAAGGCAAGCGCGAAGATTACGGATTCTTCAAGCGTTTCGCAGATTTTTAAGAATCGTTCCATGGAGGAGCGTTTCAACCCTAAGTTTATTAATGTGAGAGAATCTATGGACTCGGAGGAGCACCCCAATTCAACGCCGGTTATCATCGGTCTTGATACTACGGGCTCCATGGGATATTTGTCCGAGGAAATTGCCAAGAACGGTCTTAACGAGACTATGCTTAAGATATATGCGACCAAGCCTATCGAGGATCCGCAGCTTATGTTTGCGGCTATCGGTGACGTGACTGACAGTGCGCCTTTGCAGGTTACGCAGTTTGAGTCCGACATCAGAATTGCCGAGCAGCTTTTCGCGCTTTGGATGGAAGGACGCGGCGGAGATTCGCCTGAGGATTTTGAATTGATGTGGTACTTTGCAGCCAAGCATACCAGAATTGATTCGTTTGAGAAACACGGTAAGAAGGGCTTTCTTTTTACAATCGGTGATGCCGATGTGCATGAGATGGTGAAGGGACCTTATGTTGAGGATATCTTCAAGGATGAGTCACGTAACTATTCGTCCAAGAATCTTTATGATATGGCTTCCGAGAAGTATCAGGTGTTCCATATTCATTTAAATGACCACGGTTTGGTTCCCGCGAACTTCTCGTCAATCATGGGCGGAAGGGTAGCTGTGCTCCCGAAGTCGTCGGTTAACGCTATTCCCGAGACTATCATTACGATTATGCAGCTTGCCAACGGAGAGGACAGGGAGACTGTACTTTCGCAGTGGTCTGAGGTTGCTCGCCCGGTAGTTGAGAATGCTATTAAGAATATGACTTTTAAGTCGAAAAAGAAGGGTCTTTTCTTTTGAGTAAGACGGTTTTTAAGGCAGTAATAGGTAAAAATTTCGGAGACGAAGGTAAGGGTCTTGCCACAGATTTTTTGTGCCTTGGCGGTGCAAAGAATCTGGTGGTGAGGGCCAATGGAGGCGCTCAGTCCGGTCACACAGTTGAGACGGGGACTAAGCGCTTTGTTTTTCATGAGTTATCGTCCGGGTCATTTAGGCATGCGGATACATACTGGGCGGCGACATATCATCCCGATTTATATAAGCTGGCGGAAGAGATTGAGGACTTCCGGGCAGTGGGCGGATTTGTACCGAGAGTGTATGCCTCCAAGAATGCCGGAATTACAACGATTCTCGACGTTATTCTGAATATGGCTTTTGAGACGGCTCGAGGTGTGGGTCGGCACGGAAGCTGCGGAATGGGTATCTATGAATGTGAGCTTAGGGAGCAGGCGGGTTATAAAATAACAGTTGGTGATGTTACCACGCTCGGAGCAGAAGGACTGATTCATGAATTGTTAGAAATCAGAGAAAATTATGTTTCGAAGCGATTAAACGAAGAGAAAATCGCGATTGATTCGCTCGGAGAATATACACAATTGTTGCGCGATGACAATGTTGTCATAAATTATGCGAAAACTGTGTGCAATAATGTTGGGCTGATTGAAATTGTCGATTCGGAGCGTGAATTTTTGGCAGGATATGAACAAGTAATCTTTGAAAACGGACAGGGATTACTGCTTGATTCCGAGTGTGAGCGATTCTATCCCAATGTGACCGGCTCTCGGACAGGGCTTGCCAATGTAGCAGCAATTCTCAACAATGTGGGAGAAAAGCTCGATGAAGTACTATATGTCTCCCGAAGCTATGTTACCAGACACGGAGCGGGAGAACTTCCTTGCGAGTGTGAGGCTTCAGATATACCGGGACTGATAACGGATGTTACCAATTTGCCCAACGAATGGCAGGGAAAACTGCGTTTTGGGCTTCATGAATCGGTTGAGGAGTTTATAAGGCCTGTGCAGGAGGACACAAAAGCACTCGATTACAGGCCAAAGTTAAGTCTTCTTTTAACACATTTAAACGAAACTGACGGGGCTGTCATGAAACGGGACGGAAACGTGCCTGCAGAAGAGTTTGTGACGAATAAAGAGATTGCGGGATTGTTTGATAAAGTATATTTATCCGAAGACAGATTTGCAGATAACATTAAAGGGTAAGCAGGAAGCTTACCCTTTATCTAACATCATCATTAAGTTACTTAATACCACCATACCTGCGGTTTCGGTGCGAAGGATTCTCTTACCAAGAGTGATTATTTCAAAGCCTGCATTGCGGGCTTTTTCAATTTCCGTCTGCTCGAAGCCGCCTTCGGGACCTATGAAGATTGCAACGGAGTCATCGGGTTTAACCGATTCAAATAGCTTACGCGTATGAGCCATTCCGTCGGCCATCTCGTAGGGAACCCACTTATGTGTACACTCGCTTGCCCGTGCAACTGCCTCGCCGAAAGTCATAGGCTTTGCAATCTCGGGAATCACAGTACGTTTCGATTGCTTGGCTGCCGCTTCGGAAATCGCCTGCCAGCGGGCAATCTTGGAATCCGCTTTCTTGGGATCGAGCTTCATGACACATCGCTTCATTTCCACGGGGATAATCTCGAATGCTCCAAGTTCTACGGCTTTCTGAATTATCAGTTCCATCTTGTCGGACTTAGGAAGCCCCTGATAGAGGTATATCTTGCAGGGAAGCTCTGTTCCTTCTTTGATAAACGCAAGCTCACAAGTAATCGCGTCATCGGTAAGCTCACGAACAATGCATCTATACTCGGCTTCGGATTCGGTGGTACTAACCGAAATCTCTTCGCCCAGCTTCATCCTAAGCACGTTCTTGATATGGTTAACGTCCTTGCCGGTTATTGTAATTGTCTTATCGCATATAGCGCTCGGATCTACGAAAAAGTGATACATAAAGACCTTTCCACAAAACTGCCTATGAATCATTTTCACGGCATATGAATGAGTTTTAAGATAACAGTATTATAGAATAACGGCAGCAAAAAATAAATATGTCATCTATGAAGCAGAATACCTATCAATACTCCCTATACCCCAAAACTTGATGAATTGGGAGTAAATGCGCCTCGTTTTCTTTTGAAACACGCCCAAATTGTCCCTATATGGAAAAAGTGTATTGTATGGGAGTAGTTGAGCTCAATATTGCTCCCAATACCATTAAAAATTTCGTATAGGGACAAATCGTAAAAGAAAAAGCCCGCTTTAAGTCGGTTTTACTCCCAATTAACCATTAAAATTCATATAGGGACAAACGCGACACAAGCGCAAAAGAAAATGACGCGAATGTGCAAAAACCTTGACGAGATCGAAGTATATGTGGATAATGTGCTATGGCAATTATTTGCAAATTGATTTATAGTTAAGTACAAGGGCAATTGTGCCCATAAAGAACGCGGAGTGCAAGCGTAGGATAATAATATGAAGTGGATTAAATACAGAGTTAAGACAACAACCGAGGCTGAGGACATCATAATCAGCAGCCTCTACGATATAGGCCTTGAAGGCGCGCAGATTGAAGATAAGATTCCTCTTACCACCATGGAGAAGGAGCAGATGTTTGTGGATATTCTGCCCCAGACCGAGGAGGATGACGGTGTGGCTTACCTTAATTTCTTTGTGGAAGAGGGCGATGACGGCAAGCTTTTGCTTGATGACAGAAGCGAGACTGCCAAGGCTAACATTGGTGAGGATTTATCATATTCTCTCTACACCGACGATGGCACCAAGAAGATTATCTGGGATAAGAACGAGCTACTTAAAGCGATTAAGGACACTCTCGATGAGGTTAAGTCCTGGATGGACATCGGCGAAGGTACTGTAGAGATAGACAAGACCGAAGATATCGATTGGATTAATAACTGGAAGAACTATTTCCACCAGTTCACAATAGAAGACCTCCTTATAACCCCCTCATGGGAAGCGGTTCAAGATAAAGACAAGGACAAAAAAGTCCTTCACATAGACCCCGGTACCGCATTCGGAACCGGTATGCACGAGACCACAAGACTCTGCATAAAGCAGCTTAAGAAGTTTATCAAGGACGGCGACAGTATTCTTGATGTGGGCACGGGAAGCGGTATCCTCGGTATTGTTGCGCTTCTTTACGGAGCGGGCCATGTTGTGGGAACCGACCTTGACCCTTGCGCGGAGCCTGCGGTAGCCGAGAACCTTGAGATGAATGGCTTACGCGCCGACAGCTTCGACCTTATACTCGGTAACATCATTACCGACCAAGCGGTTCAGAAACAGGTGGGAACAGGCTACGACATCGTATTTGCCAACATCCTTGCAGAGGTTTTGGTACCCTTAATGCCCGCGGCGGCAGCTGCTGCTAAGGACGGCGGTATCATCATCACTTCAGGCATTCTTAAAGAGAAGAGCTCTATGGTAGCTAAGGCTATGGAGGACGCTGGCCTTACCGTAGTCGAGATTACCGAAGACGGAGAATGGGCAAGCGTTACAGGACGTAAATAATGAAAGAAATATATTTGGACAATTCCGCCACCACGAAGGTTTACCCCGAGGTGGCTAAGCTTATGACACAAATCATGCTCGAAGATTACGGCAATCCTTCCAGCATGCATACGAAGGGCGTTGACGCCGAGAAATATGTCACCGTTGCTACGAAGCAAATGGCCAAGGCCCTGAAAGTAGCAGAGAAAGAAATCCTCTTTACTTCAGGCGGCACGGAGTCAGACAATCTTGCACTCATCGGCACCGCCAGAGCCAACTGCCGCGCCGGTAAGCACATTATCACCACCAAGATTGAGCATCCTGCGATTCTTAAGACGGTTGAATACCTCGCGGGCGAAGGCTTTGAAATCGACTACTTATCAGTCGACAATATGGGACGGATAAGCCTCGCTGAACTTGAAGAGAAGTTAAGACCCGACACCATTCTCGTATCCATCATGCATACGAATAACGAGGTGGGAGCCCTCGAGCCCATAGCCGAGGCGGGCGCACTTATAAAAAGAAAAACCCCCGGCTGCCTTTTCCACGTTGACGCAGTTCAAGGCTTCGGCAAGACAGAGATTTATCCCAAGAAGTTAAACATCGACATGTTGTCCATAAGCGGTCATAAGATTCACGGCCCCAAGGGCATCGGCGTTCTTTATATAGGAGAAAAGGTTAAGATTAAGCCCATATCCTACGGCGGCGGCCAGCAGAAGGGCATGCGCAACGGAACTCTCAACGTTCCCGGCATCGCAGGTATCGGCCTTGCCACAGAGCTTATTACCAAAGATTTGCAGGAGAATCGCGAGCGCCTTTATGAGCTTAAGAGTTTCTTTTTACAAGAGATTTCAAAGATAGACAGAGTCAGCATCAACGGCTGCGAACTTGACAAGGTTCATGAGACGGCACCGCACATTATCAATATTTCCGTAAAGGGGCTTCGCTCGGAGGTTATGCTTCATGCACTTGAGGAGAAAGGCGTGTACGTATCCGCCGGCAGCGCTTGCGCATCTCACAGCAAGAAAGAATCCTCGACACTTAAATCCATGGGCGCCACAGCCGAGGAAATGGATGGCGCACTCCGCATAAGCATGTCGGAGTTTAATACCCGCGAGGAGCTTGAGTACGCACTCACATCGTTAAGAGAAGTTATAGACATGTATTCACGGTTTGTCAGAAAGTAAGGTAAATATGTTCAGTTCATTTTTGATTAAGTACGCCGAGATAGGCGTAAAGGGTAAAAACAGATACATCTTCGAAGATATGCTCGTACGCCAGATTAAGTACGCGCTTAAGAGAGTCGACGCTCACAAGGCCGTTACCAAGACATCGGGCCGAATCTTCGTAGATTTTGAAGGAGATTTTGATTACGACGAAGTTATCGACAGCCTTCAGCATGTATTCGGTATTTCGGGCATCTGCCCTATGGTTCGCATCGAGGACATGGAGCCTGATAACCTGTACAAAGAAGTCGTTAAGTACTTTGGCAACGTCTATCCCGACAGGAACAAGACCTTCAAGGTTAACGCAAGACGTTCCAACAAGACTTATCCACTTGATTCCATGGAACTTAACGCAACCGTCGGCGGTGCGCTTCTTGATGCATTCCCCGAGCTTAAGGTAGACGTTCACAATCCTGAGATTACCGTAACCGTTGAGGTTCGTGAGAAGATATTTATTTACAGTGAGATTATCCCCGGTCCCGGCGGACTTCCTGTAGGCACCAACGGTAAGGCGATGCTCCTTCTTTCGGGCGGTATCGATTCCCCCGTTGCAGGCTATATGATTTCAAAGCGCGGCGTTAAGATTGACGCGACTTATTTCCATGCGCCTCCTTATACCAGCGAGCGTGCCAAGCAGAAGGTTGTGGACCTTGCCCGTTACGTATCACGTTACAGCGGCCCTATCTACCTTCATATCATCAACTTTACAGACATTCAGTTGTATATCTACGAGAAATGTCCTCACGAGGAACTTACCATCATCATGCGTCGTTTCATGATGAAGATTGCTGAAGAAATTGCCAAAGAAACCGAGTGCCAGGCTCTAATCACCGGCGAGAGCATCGGCCAGGTAGCAAGCCAGACCACCCACTCCCTCGCAGTTACCAACGAAGTCTGCACACTTCCCGTATTCAGACCCCTTATCGGTTTTGACAAGGAAGACATTGTTACGATTTCCAAGAAGATTGATACTTACGAGACCAGCATTCAGCCCTACGAAGACTGCTGTACCATTTTCGTGGCCAAGCATCCCGTTACCAAGCCCAATCTTTCCGTTATCAAGAAACATGAACTCAACTTAAATGAGAAGATAGACGAACTTGTAAAGATTGCGCTTGAGACAAGAGAAACGATTATTGTAAGTGCTGACGAGGAGTAAAGAATACAGGAACATTTGCACCACATTCGCATTCGTCGCCTCTTCAAGGCTCCAGTCCCGCGCTTTGCGCTAAGAATGCTCATGTAGGAAAGCTTACACTTTCCACAATAATATAATTTCAACCCGCTGATTTATGCGCACATAATCATCGACTTGCAATTATATTCTTGAGCAAATGATAAGCAATTTTGGGCATAAAAAAAGCCCTCATCGGGGCGACTCGGTTGAAGTATTAATAATAGTTAACAGTTTCAAAAAATTCGGGGCGCGTTTCGGCGCCCCGCATATTGCTTATTGATTAAACCATGTAAGCCTTGAGGACTTCAAGAACTTCTTCAGCGCCGTCTTCTGCATGGATGTTTAAGTCGATGGGCTTGGAAAGATCCAAACTGAAGATACCCATAATGGACTTAGCGTCGATTACGTATCTGCCTGATACAAGGTCGAAATCGTAGTCGAACTTAGTGATGTCATTAACGAATGACTTAACTCTGTCAATTGAGTTTAAAGAAATCTGAATTGTTTTCATGTGTATAACCTCCTATAGGTAGAACTTCAACCTTCGGTATAATTATCCGACAATTTACGTAGTTTTGTCAACGCTTAATGTTTAACAAAAATATAGGACAAAATAATGAATACTGTAGCATTTCACAGCTTAGGCTGTAAAGTAAATTCATACGAGACTGATATTATGCAACAAAAATTCACGGAAAACGGTTTCCGAGTTGTGCCATTTACTCAAAAAGCCGACGTTTACGTGATAAATACGTGCACCGTTACCAATATTGCGGACCGCAAGAGCCGCCAGATGCTGCATCGTGCCAAGACCTTAAATCCCGACGCGATAGTAATAGCGACAGGCTGCTATGTTCAGACCGACACCGAAGGCGTTCTTAAAGACGCCTCTGTTGACATTGCCATCGGTAACAACGAGAAGACACGTATCCTCGAGATTCTTAACGAATACGTTTCCAAGCAAAAGAAAACTTCCAGCATCCTAGACATCATGCATACCTCCGAATACGAGAGTATGATGCTTACCGAAACGGCCGAGCGTACCCGCGCGTATATTAAGATTCAGGATGGCTGCAACCAGTTTTGTACATATTGCCTTATTCCTTTTGCCAGAGGTCCCGTAAGAAGCCGCGAGAAGGCAGAAATTCTTGACGAAATCAAAGCGCTTGCAGTCAAGGGCTACAATGAATTCGTTCTTACAGGCATTCACGTAAGCTCATACGGAGTCACCAGACCGGGACACCTGGAAGAGAACCGCCTTGCGGAACTTTTGGAAGATATCAATGCTCTTCCGGAGGTACACCGTATCCGCTTAAGTTCCCTTGAGCCCCGCGTTATGACCGAGGAATTCGTACAGCGCATCAGTGCGCTTAAGAAGCTTTGCCCTCACTTCCACTTGTCATTGCAAAGCGGTTGTGATGCTACTCTTAAACGTATGAATCGCCATTATACATGCGAAGAGTTCCTTGCGGGCGTAAGATTACTTCGCAAGTATTTCGATGACCCTGCCATTACCACAGACGTAATCGTAGGCTTCCCCGGCGAGACCGACGAAGAATTCGAAGAGTCTCTTAAGTTTGCTGAGACCGTAGGCTTCTACGAAATGCATATATTTAAGTATTCCAAGAGAAAAGGAACCGTTGCCGAGAAAATGCCCGGTCAGGTAAGCGGTGTAGTTAAAGATGCCCGCTCCGACAAGATGGAGGCTCTCGAGCACGAAATGTCCGTAGCTTTCAGAAAGCGCCACATCGGCAAGTCTTACAGCATTCTTTTTGAGGAAGAAAAGACTGTTAACGGTAAGAAATACTATATAGGCCACACTCCCGAGTATATTAAGGTTGCCGCCATTTCTGATGCCAATCTTTCCGATAAGATTGAAACCCGCACACTTACGGGCTTTTTGACCGACGATATTTTGCTTTCCGAGTAATTTCTTTTGCCATAAATGCTATTTAAGGATTGTTTAATAAATTCTGTCTTACAGTGTGTACGATCAATCAAGAAAGGGAGGACACATAATTGTTTTTCAGAATTCTCGGAAGAGACCTTAAGCGAAAAAAAATAATGAACACCATACTGCTGCTGTTTGTAATCCTTTCAACTATGTTTGCAAGCAGCAGTGTCAACAACATGGTCTCCGTTTACGGAGGCATCGACTACTTCTTCGAGAAGGCCGGTATGCCGGATTTCATCATACTGACACTTAACACCGGAGGAGAGAACCCCACAGATAAGATTGTAAGAGAGGCCGAGTCCGTAACAGACTACGGGCAAGAGGATCTTATATATTTTCCTGCCAAGTCTTTAATAAAAGACGGCAACAAATATGTGGAATTCGAGAACCCCGGACTCATCACATCAATCGATGATGCAGACCTTAATTACTTCAACATGGACGACGAAAAGATTACCGAAGTTCCCAAGGGGCACGTTTATTTCAGTGGTCTTCTGGCAGATTCGTCCAAAACCACAATCGGGGACACAGTTACCATTGAACTTGGTGATGTTTCAAGGGACTTTGTAATCGAAGGATACTGCAAGGACGCGCTTTTCAGTTCACCCTTCCTCGGTAACCCAAGAGTGCTTATGAACGACGAAGATGTGCAGGCTTTTATGGCTGACGAGGAAGTTAAGAACGCTGATTGCGGCTGCGTCTACTACGTTAACACCGACAATCTCAAAGAACTCAAGAAAGATTTTGCCTATATCCCCAGCGCCCTTTTTGCCAAAGAAAGCGCGGTTATCAAGCTTACCTACATGCTTGATATGCTTACCGCAGCAATCATACTTGTGGTAAGTATCTGCCTTATACTTATATCCTTCACGATGCTTTCTTTTACCATTAAATTCACACTTACGGAAGATTTCAGAGAAATCGGCGTCATGAAGGCTGTGGGCCTTCGGAATGGCTCGGTAAGAGGGCTTTACATGATTAAGTACCTCTGCATAGCTTGTGTGGGCGCAGTGATAGGCTATATCT
This sequence comes from Lachnospiraceae bacterium, assembly GCA_017544835.1. Taxonomy (GTDB): domain Bacteria; phylum Bacillota; class Clostridia; order Lachnospirales; family Lachnospiraceae; genus UBA1258. The sequence goes on from JAFYDI010000073.1 coordinate 15,052, forward strand.
TAAGCGTACCGTTTGGCAAGATGCTTCTTAAGAGCGTGTCCGCAAGGCTTGTGCTAGGTAACGACAACAGCCTGCTCCTCGGCATAGGCAGTGCAATTGCGGTTGTAGTAATAATTGTTGCTTTCTGCTACTCATGTACCCGCGGAATTAAGAAGCTTTCTCCCATCGATGCCGTAAGAAGCGGCGAAACGGGCGAGAGATACCACAAGAAATCCGTCTTAAGACTTACCAAAAGCAAGGGCAGCAGCAACTGGTTCCTGGCGCTTAACGATGTACTCAGCAAGCCCGGCCAGTACATGAGCATGCTTATCACCTTCACGGTATGCCTGCTTCTCATTACGATGCTTGCTACAACAGCCAATACTCTTGTAAGCGACAAGCTTGTATTCCTCTTCGGAACCACCGAGAGCGACGTATACTTCTCATCTACCGAAAAGATCATGGAGACAATGGGCACCACCGACCCGGAAGCTCTTGATAAGATTATCGCGGAAATAGAGGATGAGTTAAAAGAAAACGGAATGCCCGGCAAAGTTCACGTAGAGCTTATGTACACACTTCCCATCGAGTATAAGGGCGAGAGAATGCAGATGACGATGCAGCAGTGTAAAGATACCAAGGCATCCGACTACGTCTACAGCGAAGGTGTTGCGCCCATGTATGAGAACGAAGTTGCACTCACTCCCCAGGTGCTTAAGGACCTCGGCGCTTCCATAGGCGACAAGGTTACAATCGAGATATATGGTGAAAAGAAAGAATATCTTATTACCGCAACATTTTCTTCTTTTAACCAGATGGGACAGGTAGTAAGACTTCACGAGGATGTGCCCGTATGCGTTAACGACGCTTCATCCGCACATGCCTTCCAGATTGACTTTGACGATAATCCGTCAGACGAAGTGATTGAAGAAAGAATAGTTAAGTTAAAGAGAATCTTTAACACCAATAAAATATACAACAAAGCAGACTTCGTAGACATTTCTACCAACTCTTCATCTGCCATCGGCAGTGCCAAGAACCTGGTAATGGTAATAGCTCTTATTATTGCAGCACTTGTTACGGTTCTTATGGAGCGCTCCTTTATCAGCAAGGAAACCGGTGAAATTGCTCTCATGAAGGCAATCGGTTTCAAGAGCCGCTCCGTAAGCGCACAGCACACTTACAGATTCGTGATACTGATGATTGCGGCGACGATACTTGCTTCGGCTTTGTCATATCCTTTTACAAAGCTTATATGCGACAGAATATTCGCCATTATGGGCGCAATGTCGGGCGTTGAATATTCAATCAAACCCCTTGAAATCTTCGCAATTTATCCGCTGATTCTCGGGGCTGTTGTAGTGACGGTGGCATTCCTTACTTCACTTTACACTAAGACCATTCGCTCTGATGCAATGGGCAATATCGAATAATCGGGAGGATTAATAATGAGCACAGTAATAGATGTTAAAGATCTTTGCAAGACATATGTAGTCAATAAAAAGCACAATAACGTACTTAAGAACGTAAACTTTCATATCGACGAGGGCGAGATGGTAGCCATCATGGGCCCCTCGGGTTCGGGTAAGTCCACACTTTTATACACTGTTTCGGGCATGGACAAGATGACTGCCGGCAACGTAACCTTCTGTGGCAAAGAACTTGCGGGTCTCTCCGACAACGAGATGGCAGACGTAAGACTTGACGACATGGGCTTTATTTTTCAGCAGATGTATATGATGAAAAATTTAACAATACTGGATAATATTATATTACCTGCGGTAAAATCAAATAGGAACCACGAAAAAAGAAGTGAGACCGAAAAACGCGGCCGCGCCCTTATGAAGAAGCTTGGTATCGAAGAAACCGCAGACAACGACATTAACGAGGTATCCGGCGGACAGCTCCAGCGAGCATGCATTTGCAGAAGCATGATTAACAACCCCAAGGTTATTTTTGCCGACGAGCCTACCGGAGCACTTAACCGTACATCCTCGGACGAAGTAATGTGCGAGATGGTTAAGCTTAACAAAGAAGGCACAACCGTAATGCTTGTAACCCACGACGTTAAGGTGGCTGCAAAGTGCACGAGAGTCCTCTACATCGTGGACGGTAACATTCAGGGCGAGTACAATCTCGGCGGATACAGTAAACCCGAGGAACTTCGAGACAGAGAAAGACAGCTTAACAACTGGCTTATGGAAATGGGCTGGTAATTACGGTCCGAGAAAGCGACAGCGCAACATGACAGACATTCTGATAGTTGAAGACAACACTGAATTAAGAGAAGTCTTAACCGACTTTTTACGTAACGAAGGCTACACCGTCTCCTCCGCGGGAGACGGTGACAAAGCCCTCGCTCTTTACGAGCGCTACGGAGCCAGACTCTTAGTGCTTGACATTATGCTTCCCGGCGCAAGCGGTATGACCATTCTTAACAAAGTGCGCGAGAACTCCAACACACCTGTCATCATGGTCAGCGCGAAACTCGGTAAAGATGATAAGCTTAATGCAATAATTTCAGGCGCCGACGATTACATAGAGAAGCCCTATGACATAGATATTCTGATAGCCAAGATTAAAGGTATATTCAAGAGGCGCCTTGCGGTGGACGAACTCACCGACGACAATATTAAGCTCGACATAGCACACGAGCAGATTCTTAAAGACGGACAAGTCATTGACGCAACTTCCAAGGAATTTGAGCTTCTCAAGCTCCTTATGGAGAATAAAGGTCAGACTCTTTTAAAACACTATATATTCGATACGGTTTGGGGCTCCGACTCCGAATCGGAATCTCAGACGCTTACGGTTCATATAAGGTGGCTTCGCGAGAAGCTTGAGGACGACCCTCAGAACCCGAAGAAAATCATAACCGTCTGGGGAAAGGGGTACAGATACGAATAACGAGGAAGATAAGAACATAATCCGTAAGAACTATATTCGGATGTGCATCGTGATTCTGGCGACATTGGTGATTGTGGCAGTGGCGGCAGATTTTGTCGTGCGTACAAAGAACGACAGACTTGTCAACCTATACAAAATAGAGATTAACCGCGTGGAACATGAGCTTCGCGGGGCAACTGACACATCAGTCATAGATATAGATCTGACACAATATGAGACCATATTGGGAGTCGTGGCGCTTACGGATGACAACGCAGATTCTTTTTACGATGCAGACAACAGCTACAAGATTGCCGACATAGATGGGCACCTCTATCGTATCGAGTACAACATCGATTTATCCCGCGAAAAAAGAAGCATGCTCCGAGTAACGCATATCGTCATAGCGGTGATGCTTGCGGCAGCAGTGCTGGTGATGGTTTATATCTATTCGGCACTGATTAAGCATTTTAACAAGATTTCCGAATATCCCACGGAACTGGCTAAAGGCAACCTCACGATACCTCTTTCGGAGGAGAAAAGCCGATATTTCGGCCGCTTCCTCTGGGGACTTGATATGTTAAGAGAGAAGCTTGAAGACGAAAAAAGCAAGAATCTCGAACTTCAGAAGGAGCGTAACGTATTCCTTCTTTCGCTGTCACATGATATGAAGACGCCTATATCGGCCATCAAGCTTTATGCCGCAGCGATTAAGAAGAACCTGTACAAGGAACCTGAAAAGCTTAAAGAGGTAGGAATTAAGATTGACGAAAACGCTACGGAGGCCGAAGGGTATGTGGCCAAGATTATTTCGGCGTCGGGCGATGATTTCCTCGACTTAAACGTAAGAAAAGGTGAGTTTTATGTGTCGGATGCTATTGCACCTATCAAAGAGTATTACACCGACAAGCTTAAGACTATAGGAACAGAGTTTACGGTCAGCACGTACACCGACGTTTTGCTAAAGGGCGACAAAGAGCGCTTTATTGAGGTTCTTCAGAATGTTTTGGAGAATGCGATTAAATATGGTGACGGAGATTACATAAAGGTTTCTTTTGCCAACGAGGAAGATGCGAGACTTATTACTGTATCAAACAGCGGTTGCACCCTTAAAGAGGATGAAACGGAGCATATTTTCGACAGTTTCTACAGGGGCACAAACGTCGGAAGCCGCCCCGGAAGCGGATTGGGACTATACATCTGCAAGAAGCTTATTCACAAAATGGGCGGAGAAATTTTTGCGGAGACTGAAGCCGGAGAGATGAAAGTTACGGCGGTGCTTCATAAGTCTGTCTGATTCTGTGTTATTTCCAAAGGATTTTTTAAAAGTTTATTCAGATTTCTGTAATTGATTGAAAACACTTTTGTGATAGATTAAAATAGCAAGTGTAGTACAAAGAAAGAGAGAATTTACCATGGCTAATGTTGACCAGACTCAGTTCTTTAAAGTAGAACAGGAAAGACCTTTAAGCGCTTCCGAGATTCTTGAAATTGTATACAGAGCCAATGTTGAAAAAGGTTACGATGCCGTTAATCAGATTACAGGTTATCTCGTATCCGATGACCCTACCTACATAACCTCTCACAACGATGCAAGAAAAATGGTTCGTCGTATTGAAAGAGACGAGATTATCGAGGAACTCCTTCTTTCGTATGTTAAGGCTAAAGGTTGGAACTAGGTTAGAATCATGAGAATAATGGGACTCGATTTGGGCTCAAAGACAGTGGGTGTGGCAGTAAGCGACCCGCTTCTTAATGTTGCCAGAGAAGTGGAAATTATAAGGCGCAAAGAAGAGAATAAGTTAAGACAGACCCTTGCCCGCATCGAGGAACTGATTGTAGAGTACGAAATCGGCGAGATAGTGCTGGGACTTCCCCTTAACCTTGACGGAACCGAGGGCGAGAGAGCGGAATTATCCCGTGAGTTTAAGGATAAGCTCGAGCGTCGCACGGGGCTTCCCGTTCATATGTGGGACGAACGTCTTACCACTGTCGAAGCCATAGAGATAATGGATGCCGACGGCATTAAGCCTAAGGATAGAGAGAAATATGTTGACATGATTGCCGCACGTGTTATACTTGAGGGCTATATGAACTACGGCGACAAACAGGATAAATAGGGTAGATTGTATGGAGAAAATTTCTTTTGCCGGCAATAACGGTGATGCCATTGAATTTTATGTAATTGAAAAAACCACCCTTGGCGGTGTTGATTATATGTTGGTAACCGAGAGCGAGACCGAAGACGGTGACGCGTATGTGCTGAAGGACCTTTCGAAATCGGGTGATTCGGAAGGCATCTACGAAATCGTTGATGACGAGGACGAGCTTCAAGCCGTAGGTCAGGTATTCGGCGCACTTTTAGAGGATATCGACATCCTGCAGTAGTCAGGAGAAAGGATTTAATTGAATAAAGAGAAAGAAAAGAACGTTTCAAAGCTTAAGATAATCCCCTTAGGCGGTTTGGAACAGATCGGAATGAACATTACTGCCTTCGAGTATGAAGACAGTATTATTGTCGTGGATTGCGGCCTTGCTTTCCCTGAAGGCGATATGCTGGGAATCGACCTTGTAATCCCCGACGTAACATATCTTAAAGAGAATATTGATAAGGTAAAGGGATTTGTAATTACCCATGGTCACGAGGACCATATCGGTGCGCTTCCTTATGTACTCAGGGAAGTTAATGTGCCTATTTATGCTACCAAGCTTACAATCGGTATCATTGAAAATAAGTTAAAAGCACATGAAGGTTTACTCAAGAACGTTAAGAGAAAGGTCGTTAAGTTCGGACAGAGCATTAACCTTGGTCAGTTCAGAGTCGAGTTTATCAAGACCAATCACTCTATCGTCGATGCGGCAGCGCTTGCAATCTTCTCCCCTGCGGGAGTAGTGGTGCACACCGGTGACTTTAAGGTTGACTATACACCTGTATACGGCGACTCCATTGACCTTGAGCGTTTTGCAACTCTCGGTAAGAAGGGTGTGCTTGCACTTATGTGCGACTCCACCAATGCAGAGCGCCCCGGCTTTACTCCTTCGGAGCGTACCGTCGGCAGAACCTTCGACACCATATTTAACGAGCACAAAAATACGCGTATCATAATTGCTACTTTTGCATCCAACGTTGACCGTGTTCAGCAGATTATCAACACTGCGCACGCTCACGGCAGAAAGGTTGCGGTGGAAGGCCGCAGCATGGTCAGCATCATTGATATTGCACAGACTTTAAAGAGAATATCCATCCCCCCGAATACACTTGTGGATGTAGACCAGATTAAGAACTTCCCTCCCGAGCAGACGGTTATTATCACTACCGGAAGTCAGGGCGAGAGTATGGCCGCTCTTTCCAGAATGGCTAACGGTACCCACAAGAAAGTATCTATCGGTGCGGGTGATACCGTAATTTTCTCTTCGAACCCCATCCCCGGCAACGAGAAGGCGGTTACGAAGATTATCAACGAACTTTTGGTTAAGGGCGCAGATGTTATTTTCCAGGATGCTCACGTATCGGGACACGCATGTGCGGAAGAGATTAAGCTTATTTACTCCCTTGTACAGCCCAAGTACTCGCTCCCCGTTCACGGAGAATACAAGCACCTAAAGGCTCAGGCCAAGATTGCCGAGTCGTTGGGATTTGAGAAGGATAAGATTGTAATCCTTCGTTCCGGCGATGTGCTTGAACTGTCCGAAGAGAGCGCCAAGGTTGTGGATAAGGTTCCCTGCCAGTCTGTTTACGTAGACGGACTCGGTGTCGGAGATGTAGGCAACTCCGTACTTAAGGACCGCCAGAGACTTTCCGAAAGCGGTGTCGTAATCGCAAGTATTGTTGTCGACGAATACTCAGGCACCATGATTGCGGGACCTGATGTATATACTCGCGGCTGCATTTATGAGAAAGAATCCGAAGAGATTCTGGAGGGTGCGCGTAAAGAGCTTACAAGAGCACTTAACAGTGCTTTTGACCGTAACATTTTCGACTGGGGCAAGCTTAAGACCATTATGAAGGATACGCTTTCCGATTACTTTTGGCGTACCAACAAGCGCCGCCCGGTTATCGTACCCATTATAAGCGGAGTATAGTTTTCTTTGGCTGCTTAAGGCAAGGAGGCATGTTATGACAGATTTAACCTATTTAAGCAATCAGGTTCTCGATGCGATTCGCAACACTCCAGAGTATGCGGAATTTATAAGACTTCTTAATCAACTTCGTGAGAATCCCGAGCTTTATGCCCGCGTTGATGAGATGCGCGACAAGAATTTCCTGATTCAGCAGGGCGATATCGGCGATCCCTACGATATGATGGATGCATTGACTAATGAGTACGAAGATGTTATTAATAATAAGTCGGTAGGCGAGTTTATCAATGCCGAGGTGGCACTTTGCAGAATGATACATGAATTTAACAGAAATGTTACCGCGGGTTTGGAGATAGAATAATGAAACTTACACAGATTTTGGCCACGATTCTATCGGCAATCATTAAGATAGCCATAGCAATCTGGATAGTTAACTTTTTGTATACCAAGACTCTGGCAGCGTACGATTTTGGGTACAGAATATTTACTGAAGCACCCATTTCACCCGCTCCCGGAAGGGATGTGGTAGTATCTTACACTGAAGGCAAGTCCTTTAAAGACCTTGCCAAGACACTTGAAGAGAAAGGCCTTGTAAGAGACTACAAGCTTGCGATGGTGCAGATGTATGTATCCGTTTACAAGGATACCATCAAGCCCGGCGCATACACGCTCAACACATCCATGACTACCGAGGAAATGATGAAGGCAATGAGTCCTTCCAAGAACGGCTCGGAAGAAGATGAAGAGGAATAGCACGTGATAGTTAATGAGCGCATGACCTCGTTTATAAATTCATATGCCTCGGCGGATTCCGAAGTACTTTCGGAACTTGAGAGGTTCTCACTTGAAACCAATGTACCGATTATACGCAAGGAGATGCAGACACTTATAAAGTTTCTTCTTGCCGCGCACAGTCCGCGCTCCGTTTTGGAGGTAGGAACCGCCATTGGTTTTTCCGCTGTTTTAATGGCAGATAATCTGCCCGCGGATTCCCACATCACCACCATCGAGAAGTATGAAAAAAGAATACCGGTGGCGCGCGAGAACTTTAAGAAGTTCGGGTATGAAGACAAGATTACGCTTCTTGAAGGGGATGCCACAGAGATACTTAAAGAGCTTACGGGTTCTTACGACTTTATATTTATGGATGCGGCGAAGGGGCAGTATATTAACTTCTTCCCGGATGTAATGAGACTTTTATCGCCCGGAGGAATTCTTCTTACCGACAATGTGATGCAGGAAGGAGATATCTTAGAGTCCAAATTCGCGGTTGAGAGACGTAACCGCACCATATACAAGCGTATGCGCGATTATCTCTACGAGCTTACACACAACGACGAACTTACAACCGTAATTCTTCCCATCGGGGACGGAGTTACCATCAGCACCAAAAGGAAATAAAATGACTAAGAAACCCGAACTGCTGGTTCCCGCCGGCAGCCTTGAAGTATTAAAAACTGCAGTTATATACGGAGCCGACGCTGTATTTATCGGTGGCGAGGCCTTCGGACTTCGCGCCAAGGCCAAGAACTTTTCCAAAGAGGAAATGGCCGAGGGCATTAAGTTTGCCCATGAGCACGGCGCCAAGGTTCACGTTACCGCCAATATCCTTGCGCACAATTACGATCTTGACGGCGCCCGTGAATATTTTAAAGAGTTAAAAGAACTGAGTCCCGATGCGCTTATTATTGCCGACCCCGGCATGTTTCAGATTGCAAGGGAAATCTGTCCCGAGATAGAAATTCACATTTCAACCCAGGCCAACAATACGAACTATGCTACCTGCAATTTCTGGTACGGCCTCGGTGCCAAGCGCGTTGTTATGGCGCGTGAGCTCTCCCTTCGCGAGATTAAGGAGATTCGTGAGAAGGTTCCTGCAGACAGAGAGATTGAGTGCTTTATCCACGGAGCTATGTGCATTTCCTATTCAGGCAGATGCTTGCTCAGCAATTATTTTGTAGGCCGTGACGCCAACCGCGGCGCATGCACTCACCCCTGCCGCTGGAAGTATGCGGTAGTGGAGGAGAAGCGTCCCGGCGTATATCTTCCCGTTTACGAGAATGAGAGAGGAACCTTTATTTTTAACTCAAAGGACCTTTGCATGGTGGAGCATATCCCCGAGCTTGTGGATGCGGGCATAGACAGCTACAAGATTGAAGGCCGTATGAAGACTGCATTGTACGTTGCTACGGTTGCGCGTACTTACAGGAAGGCCATCGACGATTTCTTTGAGTCACGTGAGAAATACGAGGCGAATCTTGACTGGTATCGCGAAGAGATTGCCAAGTGCACTTATCGTCACTTCTCGACAGGCTTCTATTTCGGCAAGCCCGACGAAGACAGTCAGGTATACGACTCCAATACGTATGTCAATGAATACATTTACCTCGGCACCGTAGAGCGCGCCGACGGCAATCGTGCATATATAGAGCAAAAGAACAAATTCCTCGTAGGCGACGAGATTGAAATCATGAAGCCTTCGGGAGACAATGTTAAGGTAAAGGTTCTTTCCATACAGGATGAGGATGGTAACGAGATGGAATCTTGTCCGCACTCAAGACAGAAACTCTGCATCACCTTATCAGAGCCTGCGGAAGAATATGATATTTTACGCGTTAAGGGTGAAAAAACCACAAACGAGCAATAGCTTTCTTTTGCTTATTTATCTATCTGTTATATTGACCGAACTTACGATTTTGGAGTAAAATCCATTAAAAAGCATAAAAGAGGAAACCGACATGTGTGCCAAAGCTAACATCGAAGAGATTTTTGCCAAAAATGTATTTACCGTCGGAAAGATGAAGGAATACCTTCCCGAACAGGTATTTAAAGAAGTCATGCAAGTCAGAGAAGAGGGCGGAGAGCTTTCTTTGAAAACTGCTGACGTGGTGGCCGCTGCCATGAAAGACTGGGCAGTTTCAAACGGTGCCACTCATTTCACACATTGGTTCCAGCCTCTCACGGGCATTACTGCGGAGAAGCAGGATGCGTTTATTAAGCACCCCGATGAAGAGGGCAGATGCCTTCTTGAATTCTCGGGCAAGGAACTTATTAAGGGCGAAGCCGATGCTTCGAGCTTTCCTTCGGGCGGTCTTCGTGCGACTTTCGAAGCCCGCGGTTATACCGCATGGGACATGACCAGCCCTGCATTTCTTAAAGAGGACGCAATCGGCGTTACTCTCTGTATCCCCACAGCATTTTGTTCATATAAAGGTGAAGCACTTGATATGAAGACGCCTCTTCTTCGCTCCATGGAAGCGGTGAGCGAGCAGAGTATCAGGCTTTTAAGATTATTCGGAAATACCACGTCCAAAAAGGTTACCGCTTCGGTAGGACCAGAGCAGGAATACTTCCTTGTGGACAGAGACAAATATTTAAAGAGACAGGACCTTATTTTTGCGGGCCGTACTCTTTTCGGAGCTCCGGCACCCAAAGGACAGGAGCTTGACGACCATTATTACGGCACCATAGAAGAGAGCATAGGAAGCTTTATGAATGACGTAAATACCGAACTTTGGAAGCTCGGTGTTACAGCCAAGACACAGCACAATGAAGCGGCTCCTGCTCAGCACGAACTGGCTCCCATCTATGAGACCGCCAATATCGCCATGGATCACAACCAGCTTACCATGGAGATTATGAAGAAAGTGGCTACTCGCCACAATCTCGCATGTCTTCTCCACGAGAAGCCCTTCACAGGTGTTAACGGTTCAGGTAAACACGACAATTGGTCTCTTAATACCGACGACGGCATCAACCTTATCGATCCCGGCGATACTCCCAATGAAAACATACAGTTTCTTTTGGTATTGTCATGCATACTCAAGGCGGTGGACAGACATGCCGACTTGCTAAGACTCAGTGCTGCCTGCCCCGGCAACGATGAACGTCTCGGAGGTTCCGAGGCACCTCCGGCCATCATTTCGGTGTTCCTCGGCGAACAGCTTGAGGATGTGGTGCGTCAGCTTGTGGAGACCGGTTCCGCCAATACCCTTATTTCCGGCGGCAAGCTTAAGACAGGCGTTTCAACCCTCCCTGATTTTGAGAAGGATGCAACCGACCGTAACCGTACATCACCTTTTGCTTTTACAGGTAACAAGTTTGAGTTCAGAAGCGTAGGCAGCTCCGATTCCATAGGTTCTGCCAACACCACCATGAATACCATTGTGGCCGAGAGCTTTGCGGAGGCTTGTGACGTTCTTGAGAAGGCCGAGGATTTCGGCACCGCCGTTCACGATCTTATAAAGAAGAACTTTACCGAGCATCAGAGAATTATTTTCTCCGGAGACGGCTATTCCGAAGAATGGGTCAAAGAAGCCGCAAGACGCGGACTTCCCAACCTTCCCACCATGGCTGAGGCTATTTCCGCTCTTACCACCGACAAGGCTGTTGCTTTGTACGAGAAATTTAAGATTTTCACCAAAGCCGAGCTTGAATCAAGAAGCGAAGTTTTGTATGAGACATATTCCAAGACCATTAACATCGAAGCTCACACCATGACGGGTATGGCCTCCAAACAGATTATTCCCGCGGTTATGTCCTATGCCAAATCTCTTGCCGACACGGTTAACTCCATGAGAGCGGCAGGCGTGGAACCTGAAGTTCCCGCTAAGATGCTTAAGCAGGTTAACGAGCTTTTAAGCGAAATGCAGGATGCACTTGAAAAGATGAAAGATGCCAGAAAGGCAGCAGTTGTAATATCCAGTCAGAAGGAGCGAGCTCTTACCTACTTAAGAACCGTGGTTCCTGCCATGAAAGCCCTTCGCGACCCTGCAGACAAGCTTGAGAAGATTGTCAACAAGAAGTATTGGCCCTTCCCTACATATGCGGACCTTATGTTCGAAGTATAAGGAATCGCAGACCTGCAGTTTAGACCGGCGCCGAAAGGGCTGCATCTTTGATTTACAAATTTAATTTCTTTATGCTATAATACTTGTTGGTTTTAAGGCCTATTAAGATTCTAATGTGCCCCGAGCATATTATTATAAAAATCAATTATTTCACATAAAGGAGGACAAAAAATGTCTTTAGTTACCACAACTGAAATGTTTAAGAAGGCATATGACGGCGGATACGCAGTCGGCGCTTTCAATGTAAACAACATGGAAATCGTACAGGGTATCACTGAAGCAGCAGGCGAGTTAAAGAGCCCTGTTATTCTTCAGGTTTCAAAGGGTGCGCGTGCATACGCTAACCACACTTATCTTGTAAAGCTTGTTGAAGCAGCTGTTATCGAGAATCCCGAGATTCCGATCGCTCTTCACCTTGACCACGGCGATTCTTTCGAACTTTGTAAGTCTTGTATCGACGGCGGATTCACTTCCGTTATGATTGATGCATCTTCCAAATCTTTCGAAGACAACATCGCTCTTACCAAGCAGGTTGTTGAGTACGCTCATGAGCATGGCGTAGTAGTAGAAGCAGAACTTGGTACCCTTGCAGGTATCGAGGACGAAGTAGTAGTTGAGTCCGGTCACGAGTCTTACACCAGACCCGAAGAAGTTGAAGAGTTCGTTACCCGTACAGGTTGTGACTCTCTTGCGATCGCTATCGGTACTTCACACGGCGCTTACAAGTTCACCGCAGCTCAGTGCACCAGAAATGCTGACGGTATCCTTGTTCCCCCTCCGCTTCGTTTCGACGTTTTGGAAGAGTGCATCAAGAGACTTCCCGGTTTCCCGATCGTTCTTCACGGTTCATCTTCAGTTCCTCAGGAATTCGTTAAGATGGTTAACCAGTACGGCGGAAACATGCCCGACGCAGTAGGTATTCCGGAAGAGCAGCTTCGTAAAGCAGCTACACTTGCCGTATGTAAGATCAACATCGACTCCGATATCCGTCTTGCTATGACAGGTACCATCCGTAAGTACTTCGCAGAGCATCCCGATCACTTCGATCCCCGTCAGTACCTTAAGCCCGCTCGTCAGGCAGTTAAGGACATGGTTGCTCACAAGATCGTTAACGTTCTTGGTTCCAACGGAAAAGCTTGATCATAATATCAATCATTTGCGGCAGGTTTATACCTGCCGCTTTTTAATTGCTTATTTGTTAATAAAGATGTATTATACTTCTATCACAAAGATCGGAAAGGAGACCGACTATGGATATCGCAGCATTATCAATGGCAATGTCACAAAACAAAATAATGAGCGATGTAGGAACCGCAGTTTTATCAAAAGCAATCGATACCGGCGAACAGATGGGCGCAAGCATCGTCAACATGATCGACCGTTCCATGGAATTATCGGTCAACCCCAACATCGGTTCAAACATCGATATTTCCGTATAACGACATACAGTATTCAAGACGCCGTGGTTTATTTGCCATGGCGTTTTTTCTTGGGCTCCTCGCCTGTTATCGAAAATATTAAAAAGGGACTTGCAAAAATAAAACATTTCTTATATACTATCTCAGTGTGCTGATACAAATGTTTTATTGGGGTATCGCCAAACGGTAAGGCAACGGACTCTGACTCCGTCATTTCAAGGTTCGAATCCTTGTACCCCAGCTTTAAACCTTAGTGATTTATCACTGAGGTTTTTTTTTCCCAAGGTTCACAAAACGGTCACAATATTGGAGTATATATGATAAAGACGGCAGAATTTCAGACGTTGATAATGAGCCGATCCGTAGAGTTCGGTGTGTATTTGAAAGATAAAGAGGGCGAAGGCGAGGTGCTGCTTCCGAAAAAGCAGGTGCCGGAAGGACTTAAAGTCGGCGATGAGATTGAGGTTTTCGTTTATAAGGATTCCAACGACAGACTTATTGCGACGGTGAACAAGCCCTTTGTTACCTTGCACAAGGTCGCTCGACTTAAAGTTTCCCAGGTTACCAAGATTGGGGCTTTTCTCGACTGGGGACTTGAGAAGGATCTTTTTCTTCCTTTCGCACAGCAGACCTACAGAGTTAAAGAAGGTGATGAGATACTCGTCTCGGTTTATATCGATAAGTCCGAGAGAGTAGCGGCGACTATGAAGATATATCCGTACCTTGAGAATGCCAAGGACATTAAGGCCGAGGATGTTGTCGAGGGAACGGTTTATGAGATAAGCGACAATTTCGGTGCATTTGTGGCCATCGACGATAAATATCAGGGTCTTATTCCCAAAAGAGAGCTTTACGGAGACGTTGAGGTAGGAAGAAAAGTCAACGCAAGAGTTATATCCGTTCGTGAGGACGGGAAGGTTAACCTTAGTATTCGCAAGAAATCATATTTGCAGATCGAGAGCGATGCCGAGAAGCTCATAGAGATAATCAAGAGCTATGACGGGGTGCTTCCTTTTACGGATAAAGCGTCGCCGGAAGTCATAAAACGTGAGACGGGAATGAGCAAAAACGAGTTCAAAAAAGCTGTCGGCAATTTGTACAAAAACCGTGTCATAGAAATCACCGAAAACAATAAAATCAGGTTGATTTGACCGAAACTGCGGGATTTTTTGTATATCTTTTTACTGTGAAAAGTGCACAAAAAATTTTCAAATTTTAAAAATATATACAAAAATCGGGCCTTCGGGTATGGCAATTTTAAGTAAAATATAATAAAATAGTCCCTGTATAGGTGTTTTTGACGAAAAATAACACCTAAAATCATTGTGAAAATTGTCCAACGAAAGGATGTAAACCATGATTTCAAATCAGATCTTGCAGGGAACGATCGACGGTTTAAAGGCTATTTCTCGTGTTGAGTTGTGTATTGTCGACACAGAAGGCAGAGAAATGGTATCTACGACACAGGGTCTTAACAACGTATCGGGACAGGCCCGCGAATTTGCCAAGTCCCCGGCCGATTCACAGGAAATTCAGGGATACTCCTATTTCAAAATATATGATGACTCATCTTTGGAATATATACTTATCGCAGCCGGTACAGGTGAAGATGTATATATGATCGGAAAGATGGTCGCTTTCCAGATTCAGAATCTTATTGTCGCTTACAAGGAGCGCTTTGATAAGGACAACTTTATCAAGAACCTCCTTCTTGACAATCTTTTGTTAGTCGACATTTACAGCCGTGCCAAGAAACTTCATATCGCACCCGACGCAAAACGTGTCGTTATGATAGTCGAATCCGACGATCACAAGGATTTCAATGTTCTTGAGAGCGTGCGGACTCATTTTGGTTCCAATTCCAGCGATTTCATTACCGCGGTAGACGAAAATGACGTTATCGTGGTCAAAGAAGTGGAGGATTTCGAATCAACGAGAGAAGTTGAAAAGGCAGCGGCCACCATACTTGCCAAGCTTAAAGACGAAGGCATGACGGACGTTCATGTTGCGTACGGCTCGGCGGTAGGCGAGATCAAAGAAGTCAGCCGTTCTTACAAAGAAGCAAAGATGGCCATGGACGTAGGCAAGATCTTCTTTACGGAAAGAGAGATCGTTGCTTATTCGGAGTTGGGTATCGGACGTCTTATCTATCAGCTTCCGGTTCCTTTGTGCAAGATGTTCATAAAGGAGATCTTCGGCGGAAAGAGTCCCGACGAGTTCGATGAGGAAACCCTCGTAACCATCATGCGTTTCTTTGAAAATAGCTTAAACGTATCCGAAACCTCCAGACAGCTTTACATTCACAGAAATACGCTTGTTTACAGACTTGACAAGCTTCAGAAGTCAACGGGTCTGGATCTTAGGATATTTGAAGATGCGATCACCTTCAAGATCGCACTTATGGTAGTCAAATACATGAAATACATGGAGAAAGATAACTAAGGAAGGGGTAAGTTATGCCTAGACGCAAGAAACGCTACATGGAAGACGATGAAGTCATCGTATTCGATCATGTGAGCAAAATGTATAAAGAAAACTCCAACTACGCCCTGGACGATGTGTCCATCCGCATCAAGAAAGGCGAGTTCGTATTCGTGGTAGGTGAATCGGGTTCCGGTAAATCTACTCTTACCAAACTTCTCTTAAGAGAGCTTGTTCCCACAAAGGGAAACATCTACGTATTAAATTACGATCTTAAAAGACTAAGACACAGGAAAGTTCCGAAATACCGTCGTAACATCGGTGTCGTATTCCAGGATTTCAGACTTCTTCGCGACCGTAACGTATATGAAAATGTTGCTTTCGCACAGAGGATCATACAGGTATCGGGCCGTGAGATCAGAAGAAACGTTCCCAGAGTCCTTGCGACCGTTAACCTTGCCGGAAAATACAAGGCTAAGCCCAACAATCTTTCCGGCGGTGAGCAGCAAAGAGTTGCCATAGCAAGAGCACTTGTTAACAGACCTTCGATCCTTCTTGCCGACGAGCCCACAGGTAACCTCGATCCCAAGACTTCTTTGGAGATCATGCACCTGTTTGAAGAGATCAACAACGCGGGAACCACCGTAATAATGGTTACCCACGACAAAAATATCGTTAATGCCATGAGCAAGCGAGTTATCACATTAAACCGCGGCGTTGTGGTAAGCGACGAGGAGAACGGAGTGTATATCGATGAAGATTAGTACATTGTTTTATACTATCTGGCAGGGTATCAAAAATCTGTTCAGAAATAAGTTATTTACATTGGCTTCCATAGCCACCATAAGTTCATGTCTTTTCCTTTTCGGTATTTTCTATGCGGTTTTGGCAAACTTCCAGAACATCGTAAAGACGGCCGAAGAGGGAGTCTGCGTTGTTGTTTTCTTTGACGAAGGCATTTCCGAAGACCGCATCGAAGAGATCGGCGAGATGATCAAAAAGCGTGGTGAAGTTTCGGCAATCAACTTCGTATCCGCAGACGAAGCATGGGATTCATTTAAAGAAGAATATCTCGGCGAGTACAGCGAAGGCTTCCTTGAGAACCCTCTTGCGGACTCGGCAAACTACGAGATCTACTTAAACGACGTATCCATGCAGAACAGTCTCGTTACTTTCCTTGAATCCGTTGACGGAGTAAGGGAAGTCAAGAGAAGTGAGATGACTGCCATGACTCTCGACGGCGTCAACAAGCTGATTGGTTACGTATCACTTGGTATCATCCTGTTACTTTTCTTTGTATCGGTATTCCTTATAAGCAATACCGTTACGATAGG
>JAFYDI010000074.1 GCA_017544835.1 Lachnospiraceae bacterium
ATATCACCCATAATCACTTACTTATGTAAACTAAATGGTTCCCTCGATGAATTTCCTGTTTTGAACAAGCTCTTCGGGGACTTCAACACCGGATGAGTTCATCTTCTGAATAACATTATCATAGTGATGAAGCTTCTGGGATATCTTAATTTCGTATCTTTCTATGAAATCCTTAAACATGGGGTTGGCACCGATTTTCTGCCTCAAAGCCTGAGGGAACGGGCAATAGGTAACCATGATGCCTCGTACAATCTTGTTAAGACGGGGAGAGCCTGCGCCTTCAAACAATATCCAGGTAATGTAGTCACGCACAAACATTTCCTTAAAGGAGTTCTTGGCTTTGGTAAGGCTGTTCTTGATCTTCTCTTTGGCATCGGCGCTTAATTCGTTGTTCTTGCGGTAGAACTGAATGTAATCGAAGTATTCGCTGGTAAGAGAACGCTCCGATACGTCGTTCCAGCGGGCACCCTGCACACGCTTGCACATTTCCCAACGATACTCGCCTACCAAACGTACGATGGTGGTGGGCAGATCTTCGATGTGAAATACCGAAAGCATAAAGCGCGAAGGAGTGGTACGTTTCTTGCCTTCGATTTCCTGCCACATAACGCCTCTGGTACCGACGTTGGGCATGAGGATAATGTCGGGAAGAACACGCACATTTATCATTTCCTTGGTGATGCCGCACTTGTCGTTGGAATATATGGTCTCTCTGTAGAAAGCACCGTAGTCGATGGCTTCAAGCTTCTTATAGCTTTCCTCAATCGCATCGACGGTAACGATACATGACTGGAGAGGCTTGATAATATCATTCTCACACAAAACCGGGCAGAAAGAACTTAAACGTCCGTAGGTAACCTTGTTACACATCGGGAACATATTGGTAAGCTCAAAGTTTAGTCTCTCGTCGGGGTCGTTGGCCATGGATTTCTCCTCGGCCGCGGTAATCTTACCCTGAATCTTCTGTTCGTGAAGATAAGCAGTAAAGTCAGCGTCGAATTCGTTACGACAGGGCTCCTTAAACATCTTGTAAATGCCGCTTAACCACTCATAAATGGTGTAAACGCCTTTGTAAGGCTCACCCCTGAAGTCTTCGGCTATGCGATAGAGGTAGTTGGCATTTTCCATGCCCGCAAGCTCCGCATCCACAAAACCGAAATTAAAGAACATAAGCAAAATTTTCGGAACCTTAGCCTCAAGCACGCTTCGCTTAAAGGCCTCGCTGTAAACATTGTAGAAGGCCTTGGTAAGGTCGAGACGGAGCTTTCTTGCGAAATCCTCGGAGGATGCCTTGTCGGTAAGCTTCTTATACTGATTTAACAATTGCTTAAAGTTATTCTTTTCCTCATCGGTAATGTCGGCGTAGTCAAGAATAATGTCGGTGGCACTCGATAAATCTTCCCCGACGGGAGCGGCAGCGCCTTCGCTTGCGGGAGCATCACCGGTAAGACCCGAAAGCTTCGATGTAAACTCTTCATATTTGGAATCGATGACCGCCGCATCAACATGACCGCCTTCGCGAGCCAGTGCCACAATTTCGTCGATGGTGCCCTTAACTCTCTCAGCAGCGGGACTGTCCTGCTTTAACTTAAAAAGAAGGGACGAATACAAATCGAACAAATCAAGACCAGACTCCTGCAAAAGAAGCTTCGACGTCTCATCAAGATAATCGCTCATTTCGCAAAGAGGAGTGAAGACCGTATGAACATCGTAAGAAGCCTTCTGCATAAGGCCGTTTAGAAAAGCAATACGGGCCGCGAGAGCGATTCGCAGTTCAGCCGGGAATTCTCTCATGGAAACATAATAGGGAAGCACCCAGTCATCGGGCTCTTCGTCCAAAGTTACAGGCTCAAGCTCCTCAATACCCGGAAGCGAGCGGGAGATTACGTTATTCTGAGCACATAAATCCGTGTAGTCTGAGTACAGGGAATGAATCTTGTCAAGAAGCGTCGTGCAGCCCGCTTTGGCATTCTTAAAGGACGCAAAAATCAAAGCCACCTGATTGATGGTTGATGAAAGCATCATCTTTCCGACCTCGGGATTGGCCTTGGCGATTGCCGCCAGAGTAGATTTGGTCTTAAGCGGAAAGGAGACAAAAGAACACGTCTCTAAAGTAGTATAGGTAAAGAAACTTGAATCGAAAGCCACATCGCAAAGACCTACGATATCGCCCTTCTTAAGAATAATATCTCCGCCGGCAAAATGCGCTTTGACGCTTCCGGCAACTATGATATGAATGGCATCAAGGGGCTGTCCCTCGGTGCAGATTATTTTTCCTTTTGCAACTTCTTGTGCTGCCACGAATAACCTCCAATAACAAATGTATTGATACTTATTCCCCTACAGAATTATTGTACTCTAATTTTATCAAAAAAGACATAATATTTTGAATATTTATCGACGACGCAATTATATTACATTCCAATTAAAAAAGTATCAAAAAACCTACAAAAAAAGGGCGTTTCCGAGAAACTCCATCTTGAGTTTTTTGCCATGTGTGGTAAAATATGAAAAGTATTGTGGGGATATGCGTGTATTTGCTTTATTTTACAGGCAGTTTTACGGAGGAGGACCTATGCGGGAGTTTAAACTTATCGATTATCGCGCAGATGTGGAGAGGCTTGCGAGTTATCTGCCGTGGCTTGAACAAAAGTCGGGCACACAGGTTTCAAGTTCATATACGGGAAGCGGTATTAACGAGACATCCGTTCCTTTTCCGGTTTATGAATCTACGCTTTTAAGCTTTGTTAAGGAAGCGCAGAATACCGGTCTTATAGACACGAATTACCCGTATGTATACTCGGAACTTTTTATTAAGACTCATGGGGATGAATTTAAAGCCATCGAGCGTGCCGATGTTAAGACAGGCGCAATCTTATGTGCGATTTTAAGTAAGTATGTGTTAGGCGGCATGACCAAGGGTAACCTTTGGTCGGAAGCGGTCAAGGAAGGCATATTCCTAGCAGTAGTAAAGCGTATGAAGGAAATCGTCGAGCATTGGGACGGACCTTTTGAAGTCATAGAGTCGGAATAAGTCACGAAGACTTATTCGAAGACGACCGATAATAAAGCGTGTCAGCGGTTTATTATAGAAATTTAACGAGATGAGGACAGGTTATGAGCGATAAAGCGGCCAAAAAGAAACAGTTAATCTTAGATACCGCACGAAAAGTATTTTCGGAAAAAGGATTTAAAAACGTTACCATGAAGGATATTGTGGAAGCCTGCGATATCAGTCGTGGCGGTCTTTATATTTATTTTGACAGTACGGAATCCGTATTTCTTGAATGCATTAATGCTTCCGACGAAGGAAGCGCCGACCTTCTTAAGGGTCACAGCGCGGGCGATGCGCTTGCCATATTCTTAAATGAGCTTAAGAAGGAAGTTTTGAATAAGGACAATGACCTGTCTGTTGCGGTCTACGAGTATCTTTTTGAAAAGTTCGCGGCAAGTGAGAATTCAAACGCTATCAAGAAGCATTACGCGACGAAGGTCGAGACCCTTACAAAGATTTTGGAAGAGGGTAGCGACAGCGGAGAACTTTATTGCGAAGACTGCGCCCTTACTGCGCGCAATATAATGTATACAATAGAAGGCCTCAAGGTTGCGGCTCACACTTTCGGCATCACGGAGAAGGAAGTGGATCAGAACCTTTTATACATCTTAAGCGGCCTTATTGTGGAAGAATAACCGGGATGAGGCTTGCTGCCTCATCCTTTTAATATTTATTTACGAGAAAAAGGAGAGCATTTGTAAACATGGGAAACGTTAGACGAATTTATGTCGAGAAGAAGGAGCCCTTTGCGGTTAAGGCAAGAGAGCTTAAGGAAGAGATTTCCGGTTTCCTGGGGATTAAAAGCGTTACGGGGGTACGTGTATTAATTCGTTACGATGTTGAAGGTGTGTCGGATGAGACGTTTGAAAGAGCGTGCAAGACTATTTTTTCCGAGCCGCCGGTAGACGAGATTTTTTACGAGAATATTTCTTTTTCCGAAACAGACAGAGTGTTCAGCGTTGAGTTCCTGCCCGGTCAGTTCGACCAGAGAGCGGACTCCGCAGTTCAGTGCATAGGCTTCCTTAACGAGAACGAGAAGCCTGTTATCAAGACTGCGGTTACATATGTACTTTCCGGAAATATTACGGATGATGAGTTTGAGCGTATCAAGGCCAACTGCATCAACCCTGTAGATTCAAGAGAGACCGGACTTGAGAAGCCCGCAACTCTTATTACGGAGTTTAGCGAGCCCGCAGACGTTATCGTATTCGACGGCTTTAAGGATATGGCTGAGGACAAGCTTAAAGAGCTTTACAAGTCACTTAACCTCGCCATGACCTTTAAGGACTTTTTACACATTCAGAACTATTTTAAGAAAGAAGAAGACAGAGACCCTTCCATGACAGAGATTCGCGTTCTCGATACTTACTGGTCGGATCACTGCAGACATACCACTTTCTCGACCGAGCTTAAGAACGTAACCTTTGAAGACGGTTACTACAAGACTCCCATCGAGACCACTTACCAGAGCTATCTTGATACCAGAGAAGAGATTTTCAAGGGCAGAGACGACAAGTTCGTATGCCTTATGGACCTCGCCCTCATGGCTATGCGTAAATTGAAAAAAGAAGGCAAACTTCAGGACCAGGAAGAAACAGACGAGATTAACGCATGCTCCATCGTAGTACCTGTTGATGTAAGTGGTAAGACCGAGGAATGGCTTGTAAGCTTTAAGAACGAGACTCACAACCATCCTACCGAGATTGAGCCTTTCGGTGGCGCGGCTACATGTCTTGGCGGCGCTATCAGAGATCCCCTCTCGGGTCGTTCATATGTATATCAGGCTATGCGTGTGACCGGTGCGGCAGACCCCACCGTTCCCGTAAGCGAGACATTAAAGGGCAAGCTCTCCCAGAAGAAGCTTGTTAAGGGTGCAGCCGCAGGTTACTCATCATACGGTAACCAGATCGGTCTTGCAACCGGCTATGTTAAGGAAATTTATCATCCCAATTACGTTGCCAAGCGTATGGAAATCGGTGCTGTTATGGGCGCTGCTCCCAGAAGCAACGTAATAAGAGAGACCTCCGATCCCGGAGATATCATCATCTTACTCGGCGGCCGTACAGGTCGTGACGGTTGCGGCGGTGCTACCGGTTCTTCGAAGGTTCATACAGAAGCATCTCTTGAAACCTGCGGTGCAGAGGTTCAGAAGGGTAATGCTCCTACAGAGCGTAAGATTCAGCGCTTGTTCAGACGTCCCGAAGTTACAAGACTTATTAAGAAGTGTAACGACTTCGGTGCCGGCGGTGTATCCGTTGCCATCGGTGAACTTGCGGACGGCTTAAGAGTCAACCTCGACCTTGTACCCAAGAAATACGCAGGTCTTGACGGAACAGAACTTGCCATCTCCGAATCTCAGGAGCGTATGGCAGTAGTGGTAGATCCTAAGGATGCGGACGCTTTCCTTGATTACGCTCGCGAGGAGAACCTTGAGGCAGTTAAGGTTGCCGAGGTTACCAAGGAGCCGAGACTTGTTCTTTCATGGAGAGGTAAGGAAATCGTTAATCTTTCCAGAGCATTCCTTGACACCAACGGCGCTCATCAGGAGACAAGCGTTTATGTCGAGATGCCCGATGAGAAGGACAATTACTTTAAGAAGATTGCTATAGACAAGGTTGCTTCGGCTGTTAAGGCAGAAAGCATGTCTGATGCTTTGAAAGCTTCCCTTTCAGACCTTAACGAATGCTCACAGAAGGGCCTTGTTGAGACCTTTGATGCATCTATCGGTGCAGGCTCGGTACTTATGCCTTACGGCGGTAAGACTCAGCTTACAGAGACACAGACCATGAT
>JAFYDI010000075.1 GCA_017544835.1 Lachnospiraceae bacterium
CCTGTGGTACCGCAAACCTTAGACATCTCTTCAACGCACATAGCGTATGTTAATACATCACAACCCTGACCACCGAATTCCTTGGCTACGGGAATACCAAGGAAACCGTATTTAGCAAGCTTGTCAACCGTCTCTCTGGGAAATCTGTGAGCTTCGTCGATTTCCTGAGCGAGGGGCTTAACTTCTTTTTCGGCGAAAGCTTTGAACAACTGTCTCGCCATTTCATGTTCTTTGCTTAAAGAAAAATCCATGATTATATATTTCCTCCTAATAAAGATTACTAAGTTATGACTGCGTGTAGATTACTGTGCGTCTACAGGAGTCTTAGTCTTGTCGGCATTGTATACGTAGAAGCCTTTTCCTGACTTAACGCCTAAGTTGCCGCCACGTACCATCTTACGGATAAGAGGGCATGCACGATACTTGGAATCGCCTGTTTCCTTGTAAAGAACGTCCATAATTGCAAGGCAGATATCAAGACCTACGAAATCGCCGAGTTCAAGGGGTCCCATGGGGTGATTGGCACCAAGCTTCATTGCGTTGTCGATACCTTCGATGTCGGAAACGCCTTCCATCTTAATGAAAGCTGCTTCGTTAATCATAGGGATTAAGATACGGTTAACTACGAAACCTGCTGCTTCGTTAACCTGAACTGAAGTCTTGCCGATTTCAGCGGAAATCTTCTTGATGGTCTCAACGGTTTCAGCGGGTGTGTTAACGCCTGCGATAACTTCGATGAGTTTCATTCTGTCTGCAGGATTGAAGAAGTGCATACCTACAACAGGTCTGTTAACGCCGTTACCGATTTCGGTAATGGACAAAGAAGAAGTGTTGGAAGCAAATACACACTCAGGCTTGCAGATAGCGTCAAGCTCCTTGAATGTAGTCTGCTTAACTTCCATATTTTCAAATGCTGCTTCAACGATTAAATCGCAGTCAGCGCAAAGATTCTCTTTAAGACCGGGAGTAATCTTCTTAACGATTGCATCAACCTGATCCTGAGTCATCTTTCCTTTTTCAACGAGCTTAGCATAGCCCTTAACGATTTTGTCCTTGCCGCCTTCAGCCCACTCCTGCTTAATATCGCAAAGAGCTACTTCATAGCCTTCTGTCTGAGCAAATGCCTTGGCAATGCCCTGTCCCATGGTGCCGGCACCAATTACGCCTACCTTCATTAGTAGTTCCTCCTTAAATAAATTTATGTAAGTGTTAGATTAACAATTCTTAAAAGGTACAACCTTTAATTTCTTCTCTTTATCCTTCTCAAGGAAGTTGCCCATGCCTGCCTTCTGATCTTCTGTCTCGAAGCAGTCACCGAATAACTTCTCTTCGATTACAATAGCAGCGTCCATATCTACCTGAAGACCGTCGTTGATGGCTTTCTTGCAGTTACGAACTGCGATGGGAGCGTTGGCTGCGATGGTCTGTGCCATCTTCTCAGCTGTAGCAAGAAGGTTCTCCTGAGCGCTCTTAACTACGTTGCCTGCCTCATCAAGTTCAGCGGAAACAACCTGGTTAACAAGGCCGATTCTGTAAGCTTCGGGAGCCTTGATGTTTCTTGCGGTGTAAATAAGCTGCTTAGCCATGCCTGCGCCTATTAAACGTGCAAGTCTCTGAGTGCCACCGAAACCGGGTGTGATGCCAAGACCAACTTCGGGCTGGCCGAATACTGCGTTGTCAGAGCAAAGTCTGATGTCACAGCTCATGGAAATCTCGCATCCGCCGCCGAGTGCGAAGCCGTTAACAGCTGCGATTACGGGGATGGGGAAGGTCTCGATCATACGGAATACGTCGTTACCTTTCTTACCGAAAGCTTCTCCTTCTTTCTTGGTAAGGGTGCTCATCTCGCCGATGTCAGCGCCAGCTACGAATGACTTCTCGCCTGCGCCTGTAAGTACGAGGGCTCTTACCTCCTTTAAGTCTACTGCCTTAAAGGTAGCCTCAAGGTCCTCAAGAACCTGAGAGTTAAGTGCATTAAGCGCTTCGGGGCGATTGATGGTGATTACGCCGATTGCGCCTTTTTGTTCATATAAAACAAAACCCATGCTTTAATTCCTCCGTTTTCTTTCCTATCCATTTACAGACCAATATCCGAGGCAAAAGAATACCCCGGATATGGACGTATATTCTATTTAATTAGTCGCGCTCAACGATGGTTGCACAACCCATACCGCCACCGATACAAAGAGTAGCAAGACCCTTCTTGGCGTCCTTCTTAATCATTTCGTGAAGAAGGGTTACAAGGATACGTGCACCTGAAGCTCCTACGGGGTGACCGAGTGCGATTGCACCACCGTTGGGGTTAAGCTGCTTGTCAACGTCGATGCCTAAGTCCTTACCAACTGCTACGGACTGAGCTGCGAATGCTTCATTGGCCTCGATGATGTCAAAGTCTTCAATCTTGTAGCCACACTTAGCCATTGCCTTTCTGGTAGCTGCTACAGGTCCGATACCCATGATAGTGGGATCAACGCCTGCAAGAGCGCCTGCTACGAATGTAGCCATAGGCTTAACGCCAAGTTCCTTAGCCTTTTCTTCGGACATAACTACGATTGCTGCCGCACCGTCGTTAATACCTGAAGCGTTACCTGCGGTAACTACGCCGTCGGGGTTAAGGGGTTTAAGCTTAGCAAGACCTTCGATGGTAGAGCCCTGTCTGGGACCTTCATCGGTATCGAAGATAATTGTTTCTTTCTTCTTCTTAATCTCTACGGGAACGATTTCATCCTTGAATGCACCGTTTTCGATAGCTGCACAAGCCTTAAGCTGTGACTTAAGAGCGAACTCATCGAGCTCTTCTCTGGTAAGATTCCACTGCTTGGCTACGTTGTCAGCGGTTGTAATCATGTGGTAGTCGTTGAATGCATCCCAAAGAGCATCCTTAACCATGGTATCAACAAGTGCGCCCTGGCTCTGTGAAGGCCATACCATTCTGTAGCCGTAACGGCCCTGAGGAATAGCGAAGGGAGCCATTGACATGTTCTCCATACCGCCTGCGATAACTACATCGGCATCACCTGCCATAATCATCTGTGCAGCCTGGTTAACACAGTTAAGACCCGAACCACATACAACGTTAGTGGTAACAGCGGGTACTTCAATAGGAAGTCCTGCCTTGATGGAAGCCTGACGAGCCACGTTCTGACCCTGTCCTGCCTGAATTACACAACCCATGTATACATGCTCAACATCTGTGGGCTTGATACCTGCTCTCTTGATTGCTTCCTTGATTACAAGTGCACCAAGTTCAGCTGCGGGAATACCCGAAAGGGATCCGCCCATGGTTCCGATTGCTGTACGGCATGCGCCTGCCAAAACAACTTTCTTTGACATAAATTTATCTCCTTATCGTCTTGTTAAAAATTTATCATTATCGATTGATATTTTACCACAGTGAAGTAATAATCGCAACAAATATTTCTTGCCATATCTTGCTATTTTTGCCCCTTCCGCCACATCAAATGGGACGCTTCGGTGGAGCCAATTAATCCCGCTGTTCTAGGCCCGGCTCACGCAAAAGAAAGTTTTACGAGCATCTTGTTTATCCGGGCTATAAAGACGAGGCCGCCCGGACCGCTACCGCTTAAACTTCATGCGCGAAGTCTATGGTTTTTTTATTTGCTTCCGCGGACCATACGCCCATCGAGATTAATTGGCTCCACCGAAGCTGTTTCTTCAACCCCGCCAAGGAGCATACCGGGCAAAAGTCTTTCACAAAAACTCTATCGCAGCGTCGGCGCTTAGCGGCTGTATTTCAAGCCGCTTATGCACGAAAACACGATTGTTTGAGTTGCAAAAAAGTGTTGTGCTGTCCCTCAAGCACCACTTTTTGCGTAGGGCGGACCGCAGTCTATACGGAGCGTCCGCCCGGCCGCTACGCGAGATTGAAGCGGGAGAGGGTTTTTGGGGAAGACTTTTGCCCGGGATGCGGACTACAAGATGGAAAAAGAAAAAGCCCCGGGGGAGCGGGGCTTGGAGGAAGGGGTCAGAGTTTCTTTTTCCAGACGGTGATGGCTTTGAAAAGGTCGCCGTCGACGATGATGTCGAAGGTGCCGCCCTGGAGTTCGGTGAAGGACTTGGCGATGGCGAGGCCGAGGCCGCTGCCTTCGGTGTTGCGGGCTTTGTCGCCGCGGACGAAACGTTCGACGAGTTCGGTTTCTTTTTGGGAGATGCGGCGGGCGGAGATGTTACGGATGACTACCATAACCTCGGTGTCGCTCTCGGTAATCTGGACGTAGACGCGGGTGTTCTTAAGGGAATACTTGGCTACGTTGCCAAAAAGGTTGGCATATATACGATAGGTCTTCTGGCTGTCGTCGAAGATCGGAATCTTGCCTTCGGGAAGATCGTAGATGAGTTCAAGGTTGGCTTCGCTAAAGCGGTATTCGTATTCGACAGCTACCTGCTTAACGAGGTTGACGATGTCCATCTGGACGGGTTCAAACTTGATGTTGCCGGTGGTGGCTTTGGTAACTTCGAAGAGGTCTTCGATTAAGTGCTTTAAGCGGTCGGAACGGACATTTAAAATGTCTAAGTACTCGGCGCGCTTCTCGGGTGATAAGTTCTCGTCCTTAAGCAAATCGATGTAGGTGATGATTGCGGTAAGGGGCGTCTTGATATCGTGAGAGACGTTCGAGACAAGCTCCATACGCATTCTTTCGCTGGCAACTTCCTTGCGGACCGCCTCGCGGATACCTTCCTGAATCTTTAAAACCGAGGGTCTGAAGGATTCGTATACGCCCAGGTCGTCGGGAAGAGCCGTGTCAATCTGCCCTTCCGCCATCTGATTGGTGACGGATAAAAGCATCTGGTACTGGCTCTTAAGGGTCTCAAGGTACTTAAGCAATGTCGAAAAAAGAATGAGCGAATAAATCACAAGGCCTATCCAGCCAAAGAACCAGATTGCGCAGCAAAAACCTGTGATGATTGCGTTGATGATTACAAACTTCTTGACTGCTTTTCTGAGGTCTCCGCTTAGGTCGATGTGGGAAATTTCGTAGAAGTAGTCGTTCTTTTTCTTTTTAAGGAAGAGGCCGAAACGATATAACCACGAACGACGCCAGAAGTTGTTGCGGTCGTTGACGATTATGTTGTTAAGTTCAAAGACTATGTACCATACAATGAGGCCGACGAAGAACTTGCATATCATGGCTGAGATGTAGCCGGCTCCCATGCGAAAAGAAAGACCGTTCTCATCAAAATATACATTCAGGGCAAAAATCGAATCCTCGGTAAGCCTGAGTGCCAGAATAATCATCGCAAAAAGCACTTCGGGATTGATTTTAAAGATTCGTTCTTTCCAGAGCGATTCTTTTCTTTCTTCTTTATATAAGAAAGGAATCCATGCATATATGATAATCATCCAGCCGCTGTAGTCCTCGCCCGTAAGAAGAGCGAAGCCCCACAAAAGCGCCGCGTAGACGGCTGCTCCGATTATGCCTGAAATTATCCATCGTCTCATAGTTATGTTCATAAATGTGTCCTTACTGTTTCTCAATCTTGTAGCCGACGCCCCATACTACTTTAAGGTACATGGGTTTCTTGGGGTCGACTTCGATTTTCTCTCTTATATTTCTGACGTGCACCATGATGGTGTCGGTATTGATTGCCCGCTCGTTCCAGACGGTCTCATAGATTTCGTCCGAAGAAAAAACACGACCGGGGCTCTTCATCAATAGCTCCAGAATCTTAAACTCGATAGGGGTAAGTCTTACGGGCTCGCCGTTTACAAAAACTTCCACCGTATCCTGGTTAAGTTCAAGGCCGCCCACCGACAAAATTCGATCCTGTTTGTCGTTGTCCGGTCCGGTCAATTTATTCATAAAGCGCGAATATCTGCGCAAATGTGCGTTAACTCTTGCAAGAAGTTCAAGAGGAGTAAAGGGCTTTGTGATGTAATCGTCAGCACCCATATTAAGGCCCATAATCTTATCAACTTCCTCGGACTTGGCCGTAAGCATTATTACGGGAAAGTCGTATTCTTTCTCCCTCATTTTAAGAAGCATTGTGATTCCGTCCATAACCGGCATCATGATATCAAGGATTGCAAGATGAATGGTCTCGGTCTCAAGAACCTTAAGGCCCTCCGCGCCGTTGCCGGCCTGATACACTTCGTAACCCTGATTCTTGAGGTAAATCTCGATACCGCTTCTGATTTCCTCGTCGTCTTCCACCAAAAGAATATGATATTTGTCTTCCATAGCCACCTCTTCTATATAAACAGTAGTATCTATGTCAATTATACATCTTGTGACGTCTGTAGGGAATGCCCCGAACTTATACGGCGGAGCGTCTTCCCTTTCCTGCCACGCTAACACTATAATCTTTAAAACTAAAGTTAAAGTCCACAAAAATCTGTTGATTTTCTAAAGAAAGACTTTAGAGTGCCCGGGGCGCTTTCTTTTGCGGGCAAAAGAAAACTCCCGACTGTCTTAGCCGGGAGTCCTTTGTTCTTATCTTACATATCTGCTTCAATGAGGCCGTAAGTGCCGCCTTTACGCTTGTACACTACGCATACCTCGTCGGTCTCCGCATTGACAAATACGAAGAAGTTGTGTCCGAGGAGCTCCATCTGCACGCATGCATCTTCGGGATACATAGGCTTAATGTCAAAGCGCTTGGTACGTACAATCTTAATCTCTTCGTCATCTACAAAATCATTGTTCATGAAATCCTGCTTGAAGGATCCGCCGCCCTGATTTCTGTCGATAATCTTGGTCTTATACTTCTTAAGCTGACGCTCGATGATTTCTTCCACCAGATCGATGGAAACATACATATCGTTGGAAACCTGTTCTGAACGAATTATATTACCCTTAACCGGAATCGTAACCTCAATTTTCTGTCTTTCCTTCTCAACGCTTAAAGTAACGTGCACCTCCGTATCGGGAGTAAAGTACTTTTCGAGCTTGCCGATCTTATCTTCAACAGCAAGTCTTAAGCCCTCGGTCACATTAATGTTCTTACCTACTATGGTAAACTTCATACACATCACCCTTTCTTAAGTGGTATTGTATTGCTCTCTTTAGTATGACAATTATACCATATAGTCTGAAAATAATCTATTAAAAAATGTAAATGTTTGTATTCTTATTTCTTAAACCTTTATAAACAGCCAAAGAAAGTCTTCTGGTACTATCGTCACGGTTTTTATCCACACAATATTTTGGGCAAAAAGTCAAGAGAAAAAGCATATTTTGTTCTTAAGCACCCACATTTCGGCAGTTTGTCTCAAGAACAAATGTTTAAAATCGTCCATTTTCGTATTAGATTTTACGGTCAATTTTGGTGGACATTGTGGATAACTCGGTTGAAAAGTCACTTTTCGCATAAAATCGCCCTTCCAAAATTGTGGATAACTTTTTACCACCACCCCTGTCACTTTTCCTGTTTTCGTAAATTGACACCCCTTTTTGTACATTTTCCACAAGCCCCTCAAAAAGGCGACAACAGTGCATTTTTTCATTGACTAATTCGGTCACGCCCATTTTTAGGCCTTTAGTCCCACTTCTCTCGCTTATCCCCAACTACCCACAGGTGCCCCATCATATCCTCCGGCCGCCCACGGGTGAATATAAGGGTTCCCGTCTGGTCGAGACTCCCGAAAAGAAAGTTTTACGAGCATCTTGTTTATCCGGGCTATAAAGACGAGGCCGCCCGGACCGCTACCGCTTAAACTTCATGCGCGAAGTCTGTGGTTTTTTATTTCTCCCGCTTCGACCCAGCCGTGCCCCCTTATATTCACCCATGAGCGGCCGTATTTACGTTGTGGCAAGCCAAGGAGCATTCCGGGCAAAAGTCTTCCTCAAAAACTCTATCGCAGCGTCGGCGCTTAGCGGCTGTATTTTGGCCGCTTATGCACGAAAACACGATTGTTTGAGTTGCAAAAAAGGGCTGTGCTGTCCCTCAAGCACCACTTTTTGCGTAGGGCGGACCGCAGTCTGTACGGAGCGTCCGACCGGCCGCTACGCGAGATTGAAGCGGGAGAGGGTTTTTGAGGAAGACTTTTGCCCGGGATGTGGTGTTGTGGTTGTGGAAAACATAAGCGGCCGGAGGATATGATGGGGCACCTGCGGGTAGTGGGTGGTGGGGAATAAAAAAGCTCCGCAGGGGGCCTGCGGAGCGGGTGGGTTAGAATATGCGCCTGATGGCGATGATTTTGGTGAAGGTGGCGGAGCCGATGCAGATGCCGTCTTTGGGAGTGGCGGCGTGGACTATCTTGCCGTCGCCCATGTAGATGGCTACGTGGCCGGAGTAGAATAACAAGTCTCCCGGCTGAGCCTGGTCGAGGGACTCGACTGCGTAGCCGGAGCTGCGCTGGCCGGTACGCGGGAGCTTCACGTCGAAGTGGGCGTAGATGCTCTGGACGAAGCCGGAGCAGTCGGCGCCGTTGGTGAGACTGGTGCCGCCGTGCACGTAGGGGTTACCTACGAACTGCAGCGCGTAGTCTACGACCTGCTGGCCGAGCGAGTTGTCGGGGTTGATGTTGGCAGCTGCCGCTTCGCGGGCTGCGGCGTCGGCAGCCTCCTTGGCTTCCTTGGCCTTGATGGCGGCCAGGGCTCGCTCTTCGGCCTCGCGACGTGCCTTCTCCTCGGCGGCCTTGCGGGCACGCTCTTCTTCTATGGATTCGGCCTCCACGAATTCGGTGTGAAGGTCTACGTATTCAAGGGAAATGTAACCTGCTTTGTTGTGGTAGGTGACTTTGGCAAAGCCGTCTTCCTGAGCCGTAACTACGAGTTCGTCGCCGCGGGAGAAAGTTCCCAAAATCGACGAATCGGTATTAGGCTGCTCACGCACACGTAACTTGCCGGTGTTGATAACTGCGTAAGTAGTCTCAACATCGCGGGCAATCCTTAACGCATCCGTGCCGCGCACTACGTATTCAGACTTAACGTAACCGGTAACGGTGCCGCTCTGAATCTTAACCCAGCCTTCGGTTTCCTCAAGGAAATGTCCGACGGAGTTGTTGTAAAGCTTGCCGAGCACCTCGGACTTGGCATCGGGCTCCTTACGAATGTTAACGTAGTCAGTAACCTGCGCAATTACAAGATCGGCGTACTGCCTGTTGTCTACAACCTCAACAATGGGAGCTTCGCTCGCTCCCAAAGGTATCGCCGCATAAGCCTTACCGCCTCCCACAGCGAATACCATGAGCCCCATGGTAAGGGCTCCCCATAACATCATCTTCCTCATTTTAAATAAATCCTTATCTTATATCCTGCTGAACGCTCGATACCGCATTGGCACCGTCCGCAACAGCCGTAATAATCTGACGGATAGGCTTCTTACGAATATCGCCCGCAACATAGATGCCCTTAAGACTGGTACGACAATCCTCGCCGGCAATAACATAACCGTTCTCGTCCATGTCCACCATATCCTTAAGGAGTCCCGTGCCGGGCCTGATACCTACAGCCACGAAAGCGCCGCGCACCGGAATATCCTTATCGGCACCCGTCTTCTTGTTGTGGACAGTAACGGATTCAAGTCCGTCGGTTCCGTTAAAAGAAACCACCTCGCTGTCCCAAACAAATTCCACATTCTCACAACTCTCCAGTGACTCTACCAATGAGTGAGCCGCTCTCAAAGTATCTCTTCTGTGGATGAGATAAACCTTGGCAGATGTTCTTGCAAGGTAAATCGCGTCTTCAACCGCAACGTCAGAGCCGCCGATTACGCACACATCACGCTTCTTAAAGAAAGCACCGTCACAGGTAGCACAGTACGAAACGCCCATGCCCGCGAGTTCTTCCTCGCCGGGAGCATTAAGATGAGCATGCACCGCACCCGTTGCAAAAATAACGGTTCTCGTATCATAATCGCCTTCGCCCGTAGTAACTCTCCAGGCCTCGCCGTTTGGTGAAATCTTCTTGACGGACTCACATCTTTTCTCGATTCCGGTACCCATTGCATGCTGAGAAAACTTCTCTCCAAGCTCTAAGCCCGAAATTCCCGGAAGTCCGAGATAATTGTCAACTTCATAAGTAGAAAGAACCTGTCCTCCGTCAATGGGGCTTTCCTCTATCAAAAGTGCGTTAAGACCTGCCCTCTTGGCATATACAGCCGCAGAAAGACCTGCGGGGCCGGCTCCGATGATGATTGTATCGTACATATTGTCCTGCCTTTCCGGCCGCTGTTAGCAGGCCGTATATCATATTTTAATCGTTAAGGGAGATTTTGTCAAAAATCGTAAATCTTACGCTCTCTCCCAAGTGACGGTTTCATTATAATACATAATTATGAACAAATTGTGTACAATTTAATAACTTTTTATGAATTTGATTGTGTGCAATTTATTTTACGATTCCAAGCTGCAAAAGAAAAAGGCGGCCGGTTCCCCGGCCGCCCCATCTAAAGCAGTTTATTTCTTACCAAATCTTAAGAACTTTCCGTCTTCACCGAAGATTGCGTGATCTTTGTGATCGATAAGTCCGTTGGTGTTGCTGATGTAGTAATGACCCTTAGCGATTTCGCCGGTTCCCTTTACATAGTAGAGGTCCTCGCCTATCTTAACA
>JAFYDI010000076.1 GCA_017544835.1 Lachnospiraceae bacterium
ACTCTAACAACAACATCCTTGCACAGGCAGGTCAGGCAATGCTTGCACAGGCTAACCAGAGTAACCAGGGCGTTCTTAGCTTACTTGGCTAAACAATTCTTTAGTACCAATTGATCCTGTCCGCCTCCTCTTCGGAGGAGGCGGTTAATGGGATAGATTTATCCCCTGCTATTACTAAGGCAGATACCTTGAAGGCCTTAGTAATGGCAGGGACACAATCCCGGCAAAGGGGCGTGCGACCCTTGCCATTACAACTTAATATTGCAACGCAAAGCGACATGGAAGTCGTGTAACACACATATTTTCAAGGAGGAAAATAATATGGTAGTACAACACAATTTAACAGCAATGAACTCCAACAGAATGTTGGGAATCACTCAGAAGTCACAGGCTAAGGCAACAGAAAAGCTTTCATCCGGTTACAAGATTAACCGTGCAGCTGATGATGCAGCAGGCTTATCAATTTCCGAAAAGATGCGTAAACAGATCAGAGGTCTTACACAGGCTTCAGCTAACGCTCAGGACGGTATTTCAGCAGTACAGACAGCAGAAGGTGCACTTACAGAAGTACACGATATGCTTCAGAGAATGAACGAGCTTGCAGTTAAGGCAGCTAACGGAACCAACTCTTCTGATGACCGTGACTATATCCAGGCAGAAGTTAACCAGCTTGTAACAGAAATCGACCGTGTATCCACCACCACAAAGTTCAACGAATCATACCTTCTTAAGGGAACCAGTTCCAATAATAAGGTTGGCGAACTTACATATGCTAAGGCAGGTGGCGCTATATCAGGTATTGATGCCGATACTTTCAAAAACGGTGACGGTGTAGCAGTTGTTAAGTCCGACGATGTAGCACAGGACGGTGCAGCAGGCGGCTCCAGCACTTATAAGGTTACTACAGTTGCTGTAAATGGTCAGAACTTTAAGTACATCTCCGATTTCAAGATGGGTAGCGACAATACCGCTAAGACTCTTGACGAAGTATTAAAGGCTGAAGATGCTAACGGCAACACAGCTTCTACCGATTTGAGTGATCTTGCTAACAAGATTAAGAAGTTCAGCGACACCAATATGGAAAACATGAAGACCGTTTCTGTTGACTTTAAGAGCAACAAACTCGAAGTCAGCGTAACAGCATTCGCAGACGTTAACAAAGGTCTTGATTTAAGCCTCCATGTAGGTGCAGATTCTACTAAGGATAACAAGATTGGTCTTACCATTGAGAACATGTCCGCAAGAGGACTTGGTGTTAATGGTCTCAGAGTTGACGGTTCAACAGATGCCAAGGCAACATCGGCTATCGACACCATCAAAGCTGCAATCCAGAAGGTATCCGAACAGAGATCTACACTCGGTGCTGTTCAGAACAGACTTGATCACACCATCAACAACCTTGACAACGTTGTAGAGAACACCACAAGTGCTGAATCTGCTATCCGTGATACAGATATGGCTACTCAGATGGTAAGCTACTCTAACAACAACATCCTTGCACAGGCAGGTCAGGCTATGCTTGCACAGGCTAACCAGTCTAACCAGGGCGTACTTAGCTTACTTGGCTAATAAAGCCGAAATAAGCCGATAGCGCTTACCTATAGGCGCTGATAATAAATTGCAAGGCAATTTATTATACTCAGAACTTAATACCTAAATAACCGCGTTGCCTCCTCGCACGGGGAGGCAGCGCAAAAACAAAAAGGCGACATGGAAGTCGTCATCAACTAATATTTTCAAGGAGGAAAATAATATGGTAGTACAACACAATTTAACAGCAATGAACTCCAACAGAATGTTGGGCATTACTCAGAAGTCACAGGCTAAGGCAACTGAAAAGTTATCATCCGGTTACAAGATTAACCGTGCAGCAGATGACGCAGCAGGCCTTTCCATCAGTGAAAAAATGCGTAAGCAGATCAGAGGCTTAACACAGGCTTCAGCTAACGCTCAGGACGGTATTTCAGCAGTACAGACAGCAGAAGGTGCACTTACAGAAGTACACGATATGCTTCAGAGAATGAACGAACTTGCAGTTAAGGCAGCTAACGGAACCAACAGTAAGGACGACCGTTCTTACATCCAGGCAGAAGTTGATCAGCTCGTCACCGAAATCGACCGTGTATCCACCACAACTAAGTTCAACGAGACTTATTTGTTAAAGGGAACCAACAGTGACGGTACTGTAGGAAAGCTTTCTTTCACTACTGCAGATACCAACCTTGCTTCCATCCTTGGATCGGGCAAGAAGTTTGACGCGGACGGTATCCAGACCGCTTCTACTACTGCACTTGTAGCAGGAGATAAGATTAATTACTCAACAGGAACTGCAACTTCTGATACTATCGCAGCATCAGAAGGTATCAAGATTACTGTTGGTGGAGAAACCTTTAAGCTTTATGAAGGCGTTACAGATGCTCAGTTAAAGAATTCGGCTTCTAAAGATGATGTCGGCAAGACCGTATTCACTACAAGAGATTCCTTTGTCAACGCTCTTAAGGCACAGGCAGGCGAAAAGGGTCTTTCCAAAGATATTAAGGACATTTCCTTTAATGCAGATGGTGGTCTTCAGATTACCGCATTCTCGAACCTTAACAAGGGGCTTGATGTCAGCTTACATGTAGGCGCTGACTCTACCAAGGACAACAAGATTGGTCTTACAATCGAAATGATGTCCGCTAGAGGACTTGGCGTTAACGGTATCAGAGTTGACGGCGCAGACGATAAGAACGCAACAGCATCTATCGACACCATCAAGGCTGCAATCCAGAAAGTATCCGAGCAGAGATCTGCTCTCGGTGCAGTTCAGAACAGACTTGATCACACCATCAACAACCTTGACAACGTTGTAGAGAACACCACCAGCGCTGAATCTGCTATCCGTGATACAGATATGGCTAAACAGATGGTAAGCTACTCTAACAACAACATCCTTGCACAGGCAGGTCAGGCAATGCTTGCACAGGCTAACCAGTCCAACCAGGGCGTTTTAAGCTTACTCAGATAATTAAGCCGGAATAAGCCGATAGAGCTTGTTCAAAGGCGCCGATAATAAATCGTGAAGCGATTTATTATATGTGTATTACCAACAAGGGCTCTCCCGTATGGGAGAGCCTTTTTATGTTTGCAAGAATATGCAAATAGTGAGATAATTAAGCATATATATTTCTTTTTACAGAAAGTATACTCTTAAGGAGCCTTTATGAGCACTGTCCGCAATTGTACCCTTCTTTTTCTTAATGATGAGCACGATTATTCATTGCCCAAGACCGATTTAAACGGATATGAGCTTAGAACCGTTAACCTGACTTTGGTACGGGACAAGCATTACGGCAAGCTCGAGCCGCTTCTTGATGCTGTCGGCACTGTTGACAGTGAGTATGTCATATTGACGTTTCGTGATGTTATGCCTAGACTTACCGACGAAATCCTTGAGAAGATTGAGGCAGGAGAGGCGGACTACACGGCTGCTAAGGTTTTCTTTGGCAACCGTATACAGGAGTCTTATCGGTCGATACATTACGGATATGATTACCGTATGATTCTTTCTGTGATCAAGCGCGATTTTCCCGATATTTACGAATTCTATACGAAGCGACTGGTTGATACCTACGCAATTATTTCATGGGCGGGGTATTTTAAGACTTCGCTTGTCAAAGAAGCCTTTGACTTTGTGGCAAAGGTTATTAAAGTCTGCACCACCGTGCTGCCGGAACGTTATTCGGTTAAGCAGAATCTCTACGGGGAATATCTGGCACCCTATCTTTTTAGCATTTATCTTGCATACCACGAGGATGATTACAAGTTAGAAATCTGCGAGCCCGAGAAGCTTAATGCAGGCAACCCCAAGACTGAAAATCACGAAGAACTGAAAAAAGAATACGAAAATGCAACCCGCGAGACCATTCTCTCAAAGGTTTATTCATATATAGACGATAAGGACCCAGAGTCCGCCGCCGACCTTGTAATACGCATTCTTAAGGACCGGGAAGGCATCGATGACATAAGAGATGCTTTTGTCAGATATGAAAAAGAACGAAGGTACTACGCCACCACCTTTATGGATGATGCCAAGACCAGAAAGACATTCCTTAAGAAGCCTTTCAGGCCCGAAAGCATAGGCATCAAGACAGGTAAGCCCGTAATGATGGTATATGTGTGGAACTCAATCGGTAACGATTCCAATATTAAGGCTTTTGAGGACTTCGGGTTTGACTGCCGCACCATACAGATGCCTTTTGATACCATGATTTATTCGGAAGAACTGGTGGACCAGATTAATGTTCACATGGACAAGCATGATTTTGACTTTGCGTACAGCCTTAATGTGAATCCGGCTGTGGCCGAGGCCTGCTATATCCATGATACTCCGTATATAGCGTGGTGCTACGATTCGCCTTCTTACACGGGAGCCCACTGGTATCTTAAATATCCCACGACTCATGTTTTTGCTTTTGACAGCTCGGACGTTGAGAACTATAAGAAGGGCGGAGTGGAGCAGGTATATTATCTGCCTCTTGCCACCAATCTTGATTCTTTTGACAAGGTTATTCCAAAGGGCGATGATTTTCAGAAATATTCTGCGGATATTTCTTTTATCGGATCTCTCTATGATACTCCGGTGCCCGAGGCCATGAGCTTTTTAACTGACTACCAGAAAGGTTACATCAACGCTCTTTTGGACAATCAGATGGATGTATACGGGCACAGTTTCTACCCCGAAATAGTGTCACGCAAACTCTGCGAGTGGCTGGACAATGAGGATTTTAACAGGCTTATTAACTGGGACAAAGACCACAGAGAAGAACTGCCCGACGATATTAAGACTGCCAAT
This sequence comes from Lachnospiraceae bacterium, assembly GCA_017544835.1. GTDB lineage: Bacteria > Bacillota > Clostridia > Lachnospirales > Lachnospiraceae > UBA1258. Next base: position 4,835 of record JAFYDI010000076.1, read on the forward strand.
CCCGGAAGACTCAGTCTGCTTCTTAATAAGCAGGTTACCAATAAGGAACGTCTTCTTTTGCTGAATCTTCTTGCGTCTCATTATGATGTGAAACTTTATTCGTACAAAGAAAACACTGCGCTTAAGGGCGTTAAGTTCTGCGGAACGGCTGACTATTATACTGTGGCGCCCAAGATATTCAGGCTTTCAAAGCTTAATTTAAATGCAACGCTTCGCTCGATTCGGAACGGCATACCGCTTCGATGCATCGATATTATGGGCTGTCATGGGGCACTTCTTACCAATTATCAGAAGGACTTTGACGACCATTTTAAAGACGGGGATAACATTATTTTCTACACTTCCGCCGAGGAGGCGTTAGAGAAAGCCAACTTCTATATTGCTCACGACGATGTTCGTAAGAAAATAGCCGACAACGCTTACGAGACCATCAAAAAGCACTACGATTATCCGGTAAAGATTCGCGAGATGTTTGAAATGTCCGGACTTGAGTACCTTATTCCCAAGAAATCACGCAGGTAGGAGCAAGCGCAATGAATATTCTTTATATACATAACAATGAAGCAAGAGACAAAGAAATATTCGAGGCATTGCAAAAAGCCGGCGCTAAGGTGGCCGAAATCGACGCACCGGCTCCGGGCGAAAGTAACGAAGCGTATGCTCCGAAGGTTTTAAAGGCAATGGAACAAAACATGACGGAAGTGTGCTTCAGCCTTGATTATTATCCGATAGTTTCAATAGCGTGTGAGGCCATGAAACGCATTTATATCGCTTATACACAGCATCCTTACACGCCTGCGATGTATTCGGCGACGGTAGAGAACTCATGTAATCTTATATTTGTGCCGGATTATTCCGTATATGAAAAATTTAAGTCGGCAGGCGCAGGAAATGTTTTCTTTATGCCCCTTTCAGTGGCAGCGGAAGATATTGCGACACATGTGTCCGAAGCTGACAGCGAGGAAGGCCCCGACCTTACGATAACGCAGACAGTTAAGTCACGAAGTGATATAAAGATTAATCTCTTAAGTGGTGAAAGCCCCTTAAAAGATGCTTCAAAAGGTTATCTCGAGGGCTGTATTGCCTGCAGACATCAGATAAGAGGACTTCCGTCCATGTACCATTATCTGCCTCCGTATATCAGGGAAGAGATAATGAAACTTACACCACCGGTGCTTGACGCTATGTCTACTGAGACGGCGGAAACTTATTTTGACAACAGAAGCTTTAACGAGCTTGTGACCGCAGCTGACAGGGATATTCATTTCTCGGGCATAATCAGAAACGAACACTTTAAAACAGTCAGTGTTTACGCAGACGGATATGTGGCGGGCGAAGAAAAGGTATCGGCATTTTGTTCCCTTAAACGCGGACCTGAATTCGCAGAGGCTGTAAAGAAAAGTAAAATCAACCTGATTATTCCGCACAGAAACTGGATAAGCGGCGTATCCGGCAGAACCTGGGACACCATGGCGGCGGGGGGATATGTTATTCAACCTGTCATGTCGGATTTAACCGGACTTTTTGAGACTCCGCTTGATGATTTGTATACGGATGAGCTTTCAATGGTGAGTAAAAGCATTAATCGCCTGCATCATGCACGGGAGCGCGTGGAAACGGTCAATTCGCTGCTTGATGAAATAAGGGATAAGCACACTCATATGCACAGAATAGCGGGAATATTTGAATATTTGGAATAAAGAAAGGGGAAGTAACAGCAATGGCAGACAACATTGAAGAGCTTCGTGAAGAGCTTAAAGAGGCCAAAGAAGAAATTGCGAGACTCAAAAAGGATGTGGAAAACAATCGTAATGCCGTAATTCATTTTTACAGGGTTGAAGCGGCAGGTAAAGTTGTACTTAAAAAGGACGAAACGGAGAGAAAACTTGGGAAAAGAGCGCATACCTGCAGAGTGTGCGGTGCGAAGGGGGACTTTGAATCATATCTCTCACGCGAAATGATGCAGAATAAGCGCGACGAGTTTGAGTATTTCGTGTGTCCGGAGTGCGGGTGCCTGCAGATTGCTGAAGTTCCCGATAATCTCGGCGATTATTACGGTGAAGGGTATTACAGTTTCGCCCTTCCGGCCAATCCCGACAAAAAATATAAAAGTCCCGCCACCAATCATGACAAGATTCTTGATGTGGGCTGCGGCTCGGGAGTATGGCTTTCGAGACTTGCCGATGAGGGATATGATAATCTGTTTGGGTGCGATCCATTTCTTTCGCAGGAAGTAAGACACGGTGACAGAGTATATATTAAGAACTGTTCCATTCATGATATGGAAGGCGAGGGAACATTTAATCTTATACACTTCGGAGATTCATTTGAGCACGTAACGGACCCGCTTGAGACTATGCAGAGTGCGGCGAGACTTCTTAAGGATGACGGCATTATTGAGATGACGATTCCTACTTTTCCGAATGTGGCGTTTGAACTTTTCGGACCGCACTGGTATCAGCTTGATGCACCGAGACACATATTCTTACACTCAAGAGCCAGCATGGAGTATCTTGCCGATAAGTGCGGGCTTAAGGTTGAAAAGTTTGTATATGATTCCAATGCGGCGCAGATGTTCAGGAGTTTCTTTTACCAGCACGGAGTTCCGTTTAATGATATTACATGGGAACTTGCACTGAGATTTTTCACGCAGGAACAGCTGGATGAATTCGCTAAGAACTCCGAAGAATGCAACAAAAACGGGTTCGGAGATCACATGAGCGTTTATCTTACCAAAAAAGAGCAACCGAAAATTAACGAAAAACCTGTTAAATAATTTTTAATCCTGTCGATATATAATATACAGACACATAAACAGTTATGGAATTTCGGCTCGTGCGGGCCTTAATTCATAAAGCCGCAAGGACGCGGCCGTAACAAACTATTCATTTCATTACATTTTCAAGGAGGAAAATAATATGGTAGTACAGCACAATTTAACAGCGATGAACTCTAACAGAATGTTAGGCATCACATCCAAGTCACAGGCAAAGGCAACTGAGAAGTTATCATCCGGTTATAAGATTAACCGTGCAGCAGATGATGCAGCAGGATTATCAATTTCCGAAAAGATGAGAAAGCAGATCAGAGGTCTTACACAGGCTTCAGCTAACGCTCAGGACGGTATCTCAGCAGTTCAGACAGCAGAAGGTGCGCTTACAGAAGTACACGATATGCTTCAGAGAATGAACGAACTTGCAGTTAAGGCAGCTAACGGAACCAACAGTAAGGACGACCGTGATTACATTCAGGCAGAAGTTGATCAGCTCGTTACCGAAATTGACCGTGTAGCTACAACTACAAAATTCAATGAGACATACCTTTTAAAGGGTACCAACGGAAATGATGTTGGTAAGCTTACTTTCAGTACAGCTGCAACAGCAACAGGAATTGCCGCAAACAAGTTTGATTCAGACGGTATTGCTAAGGTTGACGGACAGACTCAGCAGGCTAAAGGCACCAAGAACGGTTCTGACGGCGAGAGTTCTTACCGCGATACCACAATTCAGGTTCATGGCAAGACCTATCATCTTATTGAAGATTACACCATGACAGATGACAGCACAAAGACTCTTGAACAGGAACTTGAAACAAAGAATGCAACAGAAACACTTTATTTTTCTGATATGAGTAAGCTTGCTGCTCAGATTAAGAAAGACAACGGTGCAAGTCTTAAGGACGTAAGCGTTTCTTATGACAGCACAAACGGCAATAAGTTAACCGCTAAGGTTACCGCTTTCTCAGACCTTAACAAGGGTCTTGACGTAAGCTTACATGTAGGCGCTGACTCTACAAAGGACAACAAGATTGGTCTTACAATCGAAATGATGTCCGCAAGAGGACTTGGCGTAAACGGTATCAGAGTTGACGGCGCAGACGATAAGAATGCAACAGCATCTATCGACACCATCAAGGCTGCAATCCAGAAGGTATCCGAGCAGAGATCTGCTCTCGGTGCAGTTCAGAACAGACTTGACCACACCATCAACAACCTC
>JAFYDI010000077.1 GCA_017544835.1 Lachnospiraceae bacterium
ACGGGCACAGACCAAAGTATGAAGACCCTTTCTTCTGGATCTTCACACAGCTTCCTACCACGTCCACTATGTCGTTACGAAGTCTGACTTCTTCAATCAGTTCCTCGGGATACCTCATCGCCCCTCCAAGTATATAAACGGCCGCAGCCGTGCAAATGTCTTAATAAACTACCAGCGCCAGGTCTTCGGGATAAATATCTCCTCATAGACCGCAATAGCATATCTGTCGGTCATGGCGCCTACGTAGTCGCAAACAATCTGTTCCTTGGGATCGCCCTTATCGTAAAGAGCCTTTAAATCCTGAGGAAGCAGATGGAAATTAGTCATATAATAATTGTACAAAGTCTCCGTAAGAGCTTCGGCCTTACTCTCCTCGCTCTTGGCCTCGGGATTGGTGTACACGCGTTCAAACATGAACTCACGAATGGCCTTCATGGCCTTTGCTACAGGCTCACTCATGACGATGTCGTTCTTGTTCTGACTGTTCATTACTATATCGTGAATAAAGCAGTCGAGACGCTCGCCGATGGTATAACCGATAACGTCGCCGATTTCCGCCGGAACATCGCCTTCCTTAAGAATACCTGCGCGGATGGCATCATCCATATCATGGTGGATATATGCAATCTTATCAGAAAGTCTTACTACCTTACCTTCAAGCGTTGCAGGTTCGCCCGCAGTCTGATGATTTCTGATGCCTTCACGTACTTCATACGTAAGATTAAGTCCCTGCCCGTTCTTCTCAAGCACCTCAACGGTTCTTACGCTCTGCGCCGCATGCTCGAATCCGAAAGGACACACTCTGTTAAGAGCTCTCTCTCCCGCATGACCAAAAGGCGTATGACCGAGGTCGTGCCCAAGCGCAATGGCCTCTACCAGATCCTCGTTAAGCTTAAGAGTCTTAGCTATCGTGCGGGCATTCTGGGATACCTCAAGAGTATGGGTAAGTCTCGTCCTGTAATGGTCACCTTCCGGCGAAAGAAAGACCTGCGTCTTATCCTTTAACCTTCTGAAAGCCTTGGAATGTATGATACGGTCGCGGTCGCGCTGGAAACAGGGGCGGATATCGCAGGGCTCTTCATCACGGTCGCGCCCCTTAGACTTACTGCTCCTTGTGGCATACTTACTTAAGTATTCGTCTTCCATCTTTTCAAGACTCTTACGTATCAACATTACGCCCACCTCCGTGGCATCAAAAATGTCTCTGTTAGTAATATTCTGTGCTTTAACTTAAAATCCTTTTTTATTTTTCCAAATTTCAAAAAATTTATGTAATTCTTACCAGCCTACCACTCCGAGTACCGAATCCTTAAGAACGTATACGGGAATAATGTAGTCATATCCGGCCTCTGCAGATGCCAAAACCGCAATAAGCTTGTATCCTTCGGGAATCGGATCCACAATTCCGTAATTGATGGGGTCGCCTTCCACTGAGTCCGCCACACCCGAAACAGCCTTGTAAGAACCCTTAAAATACGTGTCCGGATGCTCGTTTAAAAGCGCAATCGAAGTCATCTCGCCGTTTTCATATCCGTCCTTGTACTCACCGAAGGTCACACGTCTGTATGCCGCAAGAGACGTATACGAATACATGTCGCACTCAAAGCTTGCACCAAAGCCGTTCGGAAGATTGTCCTTCCACTCACCTTCAAAAGCCATGTAAGAAGAAACGTCCACCTTGATAAAAATCATTCCGAAGCCGTCTCTCTTGCCGTTTTTGTACTCACCGAAATAGAAGTAATAACCGGTACCTTCGCTGCCGTCTTCTTTCGTATATCTGTCGCCGTAAGGATACAGTCCGCAGCCTATGCCCGTGAATCCGTCCTTAAAGCCCTCCGGCGCATAATTATATTCATCCGCGGCAAAAGAAAATGCCAGTTCATCTGCTTTCTCCGAGCCGTCTAACATCAGCATCTTCTCCCAGTTCTCGGCAATCATGCCAAAGAGAGGGGTGTCTTCCTTAACTCTGTCTTTAAGTGGGGTATCCTTGACTGTATCGTAATAAGGTCTGAAAGCAAGATAAACCTGACTGAGCAGTTCTATCTTAATGCCATGGAGTTCTTCCGCCCTTCTGATATTTTCCTTAACGGAAGCCGCATCATCAAGAAGTGACTCGTATCTTTTTAATACTTCGTAGGCCTTATCGTACTCGTCGGCATTCTTAAGGGTTTCGATAACAGCTGTTACCTGTTCTTTGACCTGACTTGTATAGGTCTCTGCATTGTCGGAGAACTCAAGTGCCTTATCAAAACTGTCGAGTGCTTCCGTATAATTGTCGACTGTTACGGCATCGCCCCACTCATAGTAAGCGTTGGCAAGTGCAGGCTTTAACTCTGAAGGGTTACCAAGCATTTCATAACCGCGCTTAAGTACCTCCGCGTCTTCTCTTCCGTTAAAAAGTTCGGGAGACATAAGAAAGAAATCGGTCCAGGCCGGAATATTCTCTTCCTCAATCACAAGCTCGCCCTTACGAGCTTTGTAAGAGTCAAGACCTTCAAGAACCTGCTTAAGATCCTCACCCGCTTCGCCGTTATCCGCCGCCATATCGGCCGTAATAAGGCTCTTGGCCGCAAAAGGATTGAGAACGTCCGCAAGCACCGCTTTCTGGTAATACTTGCACGCATCGTCGTACTTTTCAACCGCATAGCATTCGTTGCCTTTCTTGACCAGGCGCTTTACGCGGTTAACGGGCAGGAAATATATGCACACGCCTACAATGACTGCAAGCACAAGTGCAATTAAGATAATGTTGTTCCATCTGTCGCTTACAACTAATTCTCTGTTATATACAAAAGAATTCTTTTCTCTCTTCTTACGTTTTTTCTTCCTATTATCTTTGGTAGCATCAGAAGCCTCGGCGTGCTTGGAAGCTTCAGCCGATTCTGTTGCAGCTTCCGCAGTTTCGGTCTGAATTACCTCAGTGGTCTCAACTGCTGCCTCAACGGTTTCCGCAGCTTCCCCGGCGATATCTTTCGCTTCGTTAACCTCCGTAACCTCATTGGTTACATCATTACCATTCACATCCGTCATTGAAAAATGACCCCCTAACTATAAGAATTTCACGGCAATCGGTACCACAATTACGGTAAGAATGCCCGTTACGACAATCGCAAGCGAACTCATGGCGCCCTGAATCTCGCCAAGCTCCATGGCCTTACTCGTTCCTACCGCGTTGGAAGCGGTTCCCATGGCAAGTCCCTGCGCTACCGGCTCCTTAATCCTAAATATCTTAAGAATCGAGGGGCCAAGCACCGCGCCCGTCATACCGGCAACCGTAACACCCACGATAGTTACCGCTGGAATACCGCCAAGCTTCTCCGTAAGTGCCATTGCAATAGCTGTCGTAACACTCTTAGACATAACAGAATAAGAAAGCACTTGACTCATCTTAACAGCGCCGGCAATCACTACCATCACCAGAGCATGTCCGATGCATCCGCAGATGATGGAGATTACAATCGCCACAATGTTTTCTTTTAACTCCTGAATACGTCTGTAGAGCGGAATTGCGAGGCAAATCGTCACCGGTGTAAGCCAGTAAGTCACCATGCCCGCACTCTCATTATAAACTTCGTAGTCAATCTTAGTCACCATCAGAAAAAGAATAATCACCACCGATGACCAAAGAAGCGGATTAAACAGCGGGTTTTTAATCTTAAACTTCACCTTTATAAGCTGAAAGAACATATACACGACAAAAGAAAGCGTGATTCCGAAGAAGGAACTTGAAAGAATAAAATCAAACATCTTTCTTACCTCCCTTCTTACGAAGTCTGATAATAAGCTGCGCCACCGCACCCGTCACCGCAATGGTAACAACCGTCGACACAAAGCACATAAGCACCAGCCACAAGACATTGCCCTTGATAGCGTCAAAGCTGGTCATAAGTCCCACCGTCGGCGCCACGAAGAAAAAAGGCATAATCTGTAAAAAGAAATCTGCCACATTCTCCACATGCTCAAGCTTCACAACCTTCGTTAAGAGAAGCAAGAACATGATTACAAGTCCGTAAACGCTTGCCGGCACCGGAAGGGGAATAAAGTATCCGAGTGCTTCCGATACAAGACTTACCGCAAGTATAATTGTCAATTGATAAAGGTATTTCATAAAGTTGCTCCGCAAATTAAGTCCAAAAAGACAAAAAGCGGCTTGTGTAAGCCGCGGAAATAGTGCAGGAAATGGGACTTGAACCCACATGAATTTTACTTCACACGGACCTGAACCGTGCGCGTCTGCCATTCCGCCATTCCTGCATGCAAATGTTATTTTACTGTCTGACGGATACAATGTCAACCTAAACGCGCCTCCGATTTTATTAAAATTCTATGTCCCGATTGCCGCCAAATCAGGCTCCTTTACAGGCAAAAAAATAATTGTTTAAAAAAAGAAAAAAATTTTAAAATTACTTATTGACATACCCCACTTCTGATGATATTATCTTTCTTGCGTGTTGAACAACTAAACAACATAAGCGGTTCGCGGAAGTGTCGGAACTGGCAGACGAGCAAGACTAAGGATCTTGTGATTATTGCAATCGTGTGGGTTCAAGTCCCATCTTCC